>DASXUA010000721.1:0-3367 GCA_036505095.1 Phycisphaerae bacterium | reverse complement strand
GATCAAATCGGTCAGCGTCGATTTCACCAGGTCGGACTTGGCTGCCTGTTTGAGCGGCACGCCACCGCCGGAATGACCGCTCAAATAAAGACGCTTAAGATCGCTCAGGGCCGGCTTACTCGGCAGCAGTGCGGCGCCGCTGCACGGCGCGACAGTCTTCAGCGCGGCGAGCAGGCGGAAGCAGTCGTCTACGCATTTGCCCAGGGCGGGGGCATCTTTAAGGTTTCCGGCATCGTCGAAGGCCGTAATCGCCGGTATGCCCGGGATCCCCTTCTTGTGATCGGGGTCGTCGGGTTGCGGATCGGGCACGAATTTCGCGATCGGCAGCGCGACTTCCAGAAGCAAAATGAGCGGTTGTTTGAACTTCGCGACCGTGGGGATGAAGTTATAGGCTTGGGTCACGCAGGGATTCGCGAAAGCGTTGGCGGCCCAGTCAGGCTTCCGGCAGCTTCCGTTCTGAGCAATCGTGACATAGTTCGAATGGCCGTGAAAGTGGAGCAGCAGCGAGGGCTTGTCCGGGCGCGGGCTGGGCACGTGCGCAAATACGGCCTTCAGGTCCCACTGCCCCGGTTTGGCCTTGGATGCCAGCGGCGCCTCGTCGGAATAGAGCAGCGCCGACTTGCAATCCGTGGCGGCCAAGTCCGGCGGCTGCGCGGGCGGCGCTGCCGGAGTTACCGACACGGTCTTCTTCTTTGGTGGTGCAGTCGGTGGAGGCATTTTCCCTCACGATGCCGGCCTCGCCGGCAGTTCTGATCGCGGTCACTTCAGCGCTTTGAAGAATTCCCCGGCGGCTGGCATTTCTCGTCGTGCCGCTCCTTGAGCTTGTCCTCGGCGTCGTCGAGCTCGCCACTCTGCGGATCACCCAAATCTCTCTGAAACGCGCGGATGTTGTCGCGCAAGATTTCTGCCATGGCGTAGCCCATATTTTTGAGGCGCTTGCGCGCGGCGTCCTGATCGAGGAGGGCCGGCTCTTCCACTTCCGGTAGCTTCACGTGAACCTCGCCTTCGAATTCGAATTCCGGCTTTTCCGGTTCACCGAACGTGATCTTCTGCTGGTTGCCTTCACGATCGATAAAGTCCGTGTCGCCCGAATTGCTGGCGCTGCCGCTATCCTTTTGGCGCATGGAATCGGGCCGGCTCCATCTGACCTTGCAGAGACCGGGCGCCACGTCTCTGAGCGTGATCTCACCCTTATCATCTGCGGTCAGGCGCTGCGCCGGTTTGCCCGCGAGCGTGACCTCACACGGTGCCGCCGGCAGGGCATTGCCGAGCCAGTCGAACAGACGAATGCTGAATTCCTCAACGCGCTCCTCGCAGTGGCATTGCCGCGAGATGCCGTCGTAGAACGCGCAGGTATGCAACACGTTGTTGCGTGGCCCGGGCTTGTTGATTTCGGTCTTACACGGGCCCAGGACTTTCAGCTTGCAGGGGATCGACTTCGGTGCCCGTTTGAACAAATAGAAGATCACCCGGCGATTCGGCTCGTTGCCCGGCGCCTTGTTGGCCAGCTCGGCTGCATTGGGCTCGACGGCCGGGTTGAATTCGCCGCAGCCCATGAACTTCGGCGCGACGAATTGCGCATCGGTCACCTTAACGTCGTGTTTGCCCGTCATGTAGGCCAGGAACAGCTCGCGCCGCGTGGCCTTGCCGGCAACGCCGTCGACCGCCAGCGGCGGATGTTCCGCCTGGAAATCTTTGATCGCTGCCTGCGTCTGGTCGCCGGCCACTCCGTCCGACGGACCGGGATCATGGCCGAGGTCCCTGAGGATGTCCTGAATGACGGCCGTGCCCCAGTTCTCCTGCTGAAACAGCTCTTCCCAGATATCCGGCTGGTCGGTGACGAAGGCGTACGCGCTCTTCGCGCGGCGCTCGCTCAACTCCTTGTTGTATTGCTCGCTGCCCACACGGTCGGTATGGCCAAAAACGATCAGCTTGGCGTCCGGAAAGCGCTGCAGGGCCGCATCGAGCTTGTGCATGTGCTCGACGACGCTCGGCCGGATAAATGACTTATCGAACGCAAACGTCAGACCGGGCACGCAGATGCACTCGTGCAGGTTTTTGTCCGTCGATAGCTTGCGAACTTCAATCACATGCGTCTGGTCAGTGGCCAGCCCGCCGCGCGTGAACTTCTTCGGAACGAAAATGACGCCGGGATCGTCATGGTCATCGAAGATGAAGTTGCCCTGCGCGTCGCGGCGCGTGCAGCCCACGTCCTCCTGCAGGTGGCGATTGATCGCGGCCTTATCAGTCACGCCCCAGTTGAACTGGGCGAGCTGCGCCTCGGTCATGCCGTTGGCGGCCGCCACGCTGGCCAGCGTCTCGCCCGTGTGGACCTGGTGCTCGTCGATGTCGGCAATATGTGTGGGGTCGGCCATATCCGCGTTCCGTTAGCCCGGCTGCGACTGAAGCTGCTCAAAATCGAACGTGTCCTCAATCCGTGTGAACTCGCAGGTCACTTCACATTGCCCCGGCCTATCCAGACCATCGATCTCGATCATGCCATCCGAGTCGGTCACATGCTGCTCTTCGGTGCCGTCCGGCAGCTTAACCTTCAGGCTGACGCCGCGGCAGGGTTGACCGGTATCTTCGTCGATCACCTGGAAAACCACGTGATGCTTCTTTTTGTCCTTACCGAGCCCGCCGCACTGCGCGGCGATTTCGATCAACGGCGCGCCCGACGCTGCTCCATTCGCCAGCGCGGCCGCGGCCGATTGCGCCTGGGCCAGCGTGTCGGGATCATCGCCGGCGTCAGCCGCGGCCGGTGCGGCGCCCGCGGCGGCGGGTCCACCGCCATCGTCGCCGATGAAGACTGTCGGGCAGCCCATCGCGATCGGATCTTCGCCGCCGCAGGCCTCAAAGACTTTGTCATCCTTGCGCACGGCGGGCAGGTTGTTGATCAGAACACTCTTGCTGCCCTTCGTGACGACGCCCGGACCATGCGGCGGGACGGGACACGGTATCGGGCAGGTGTGAATGTCCGTAACGCCCGCGAGTGAAGCCATCGCGGCCGAAGCAAATGCCGCCGCCGCGGCCTTGATCCCTTCGGTATAGGCCGTCATCGCAGCCGGCTGCCCGCCCGGAACGGCCGCGGCCGAGGTGTACGTCGCCGTCAGCGCCACGTTGGCCGTCATCAGCGTCGAAAATCCGCTCGACGTCGCCGCCGGGGCACCAGGCGCGCCATTCGCGGCAGCCGGTCCGGCGTCCTGCATCAAACCGGCGAGGACTTTCGCCAGCTTGGCGGGTGTGGTGGCCGGATCGAGGGTCGGCGACTGCATTAACTCTTTCATGGTATTGGCGGCGTTCTCGATACCGGCACCCATTCCGGCCGGCAGGGCGCGCCACGCCGGCATGAACCCGATCTTCACGT
>DASXUA010000720.1:0-9115 GCA_036505095.1 Phycisphaerae bacterium | reverse complement strand
CGGATGGTGTGCGATGAAACGGCTGACGGCGCCGGCGAACAGCATCATGATGCCTACCGCGATGACAATGGCCGCGATCATGACGGTGATCTCTTGCGCCATGCCCACCGCGGTGATCACCGAATCCAGCGAGAACACGATATCCATGATCATGATCTGCACGACGACGGCCCTGACGGAGGCGACCTGTCGAGAACGCGTCGGACGCTCGACCGGGTCCTCCAGCTTGTGATGTACTTCAAAAGTCGCCTTGGCGATCAGGAACAAACCGCCGGCCAGCAGCACCAGATCCTTGCCCGTGACCGGATGGCCTGCCACCGAGAACAGCTCAGTCGTCAACCGCATGATCAATCCGATCGCCAGCAGCAGAACGATCCGCATGCCCATGGCCGCCAGCAACCCCAGACGGCGGGCGCGGGCCTGTTCCGGCGGCGCGAGCTTGCCGCTGAGAATCGCGATCAGCACGATGTTGTCGATACCGAGTACGATCTCCAGGCTCGCGAGCGTGACGAGCGCGATCAGATTCTCCACCGTCAGGATTTCAATCAGACGATTCATTGTGGCGGTTGCCTCCACGTGCAGAGCGCCCGCGCCGGACGCGGCGGCATCATGGGCTGCGGCCAGCCCGCGTGCAACCCATCAATTCCTCGAAGTGTCGAGACTACCGAAGATCGCGATGCCCGGTTCGGGCAGGGGCCATCAGCGGGTACACTCTGCAGATCGTTTGGGAGCTGCTCCAGACTCCGGCAGGCTGGCGATAATCGGCTTGGCGATCGACCCGGCGGACGGCCGCACAGCATCGATCCGCGTAGCCACCGGGACCGGCTCGAAGTCGCGCGCGGTGACGCGTTGCAGCAGCAGGATGGTCAGGACGCGGGCGCCGCAAGAGAGCGCGAAAAGAATCATGTATCCGGCCCGGCTGTCGGAGAAGAAGCGCAGTGCCGCGCCGCCCACCAGCGAACCGGCCACCGTGGAGATCGCATAGATCACGTTGTAGGCCGTCAGGATGCTCGTCCGCTCCTCGGATGGAATCGCCTCGAACAGCAGCAGAAATGATGCCAATTCGTACGCGGCCCAGGCCGTGCCGGCCAGAAGCTGTACGCCGAGCAGGTACGCGAACGAATCCGAGAACGTCCACATCATCGAGAGCGGCACGATGGCCACGCCGCCGATCGTCAGCAAGCGCAGCGCGCCGCAGCGATGAGCGATACGACCCAGAGACGGTGACGCAATGATCTTGGCGACGAACGCCGCGCCGATCAGCAGAACGTACTTGGAATAGGGCAGGTTAAGCTGCCGCAGCATATAGGGCGTGAAGTAGGGGGCCGCGATCTGCGCCGCGACCTGAACCGCGAGCAAATACACCAGCAAACGTCCGTCGGCACCGTCCCGGAACCGCCGTACCAATTCGGGAATGGGAAGGATGCGATGATTCGGCGGCAGGGGGGTCGGTTCGCTCTGCAACGCAAGGAAGCGGGCCGACACGAAGCGGCACATGGCCGCGATCAGAAAGAGCACGGCGAATGCCCACAGCGGGCGTTGCAGCGTGGAACCGATCTGCAGCGCGGCACCGCCGAGCAGGAACCCGCCCAGCACGCAGCCCTGCGTCACGCGCGTGCGCCGCGCGAAGAAGCGCGCCCGGATCGAAGCTGGAATGACCGTGCCGATCCAGGTGTTCCAGGCCGGGCCGGTGGCCATGCCCGAGCCCCAATAGATCGCCGCGAGCAGGAATATGAGCGAGGTTGGAATGCGTCCCGCGAGCGCCGCAAGAACCAAAGGCAGGAATCCGAGCGCTTGCGTGAGCGCGCATAGCACTACCCAGCGGCGATGTGAGCCCAGTCGCCGCACGGCCCGCGGCGAGATCACTTGCAGCACGGCCCCGGCCAACATCGGAACTGTGGCGATCAGCCCGGCCGTCACGTCGCTCAGACCCAGCGCCAGGACGAACGCCGGCAGATAGGTCTCGCCGACCCCGACCATGACGCTGAAGGCCGCGCCGTCAATCGTGCTGGCGCGCAGGTTCCGCCGCAGTGTTCCGGTCCGCCGGTCCGTATCAGGTAGTGGATGCAGCGCGACGATCATGCCCCTCGATACATCTATATCGACCATACCATTAATCGACATGACGCGGTATGTTGTGCCGGGTGGCATGGGCAAGCGCCAGCTTGCCCGTGGAGCCGCGCCAAGCTGATATGGATAACTTGACGCATTCGCTTCTGGGCGCCGCGCTGGCAAAGACCCGCCTGGGCCGGGCGTCACCACTGGCGACGCCGGCGCTGATCATCGCGGCCAATCTGCCGGATATTGACTTGCTGGCGTGGCTGTTCGGCGGGAAAGCGGCGTACCTGCTGCACCATCGCGGTATCACCCATTCCGTTCTGGGCATCGCGCTCGAAATCGTACTTCTGTTCCTGCTCCTGCGCTGGATCGAGCGGCGCCGTGCCGGGTCGCATCCGCGCGCCGTGCACGTCGATCGCGGCCTGGGCGTGGCCATCCTCGTCGGGTTGATCAGCCATGTGCTGCTGGATTCCCTCAACAGCTACGGACTGCGGCCGTGGCTGCCGTTCGACGGCACCTGGTATTACGGCGATCTGGTCTTTGTGGTGGAACCGTGGATGTGGCTGATCTTCGGCGCCGCGGCCTGTCTGCCAGGACCGCATTCGCGTGCTGGCGACGTCACTTACGCGCTCCTGGCGCTCGGGTGCCAGTCGTAATCTACACCTCCGGCACAGTCCCGACTTCGCTGCGCATCGTCTGGCCGATGGCAATCGTGTGTCTGGCATTCGCGCGCTGGGGAGAAATCGCGCAGCGGCGGACAAGCGCGGTGCTGATCGCGTGTGGAAGCGCGTTCGGCCTGTACGTTGCCTTACTCGGGTTCTGTCGCCATCGCGCCGAGCAGCAGAGTCTGCCCGCCATGCGCGCGGCACTCCCTTCGGACGAGCCGATCATCAAGCACTCGCGCACGCCCTACCCGGCCGATCCGCTGAGTTGGTTGCTCCTGACGCAGACGCCGCTCGCCGTTTACCGGCAGCGCATCAATCTCCGTGCGCCAGCCGCCGTCCCCGAGCGCATCCCAAGCGGTCTGGACGATCCGCTCGTGCAGCACGTTTCGCAGTCATGGCCCGGCACGGCCTGGCGGGCGTTCTCACGGCACCCGCTGGCCTTTGTGACCGTTCGCAACGGCCGCGTCGTCGTCGAGCTGCACGACGCCCGCTTCTATCAAACGATCCCCGGCCGGGAAGACTGGAGCGCGCTCGAAGTAGACTTGGCTCCAACGACGCAGCCAGTCAGGAAGGCTGGTTGAGCATTTTGGACCCGCAGCTAGGCCTTGGCGGCCATACCGTCACCGATATCGCGCACAAGCTTGCAAATCAATTCCCAACTTTCCTGGTGGTACGGCTCGGGGATCGTGAGCGGCTGCCCCGGCTGTGCTCTGGCCGCCTTCCCAGCCTTGTCGAAATAGTACGCATTCGCGACGCCCTGCCCGTGAACCAGGACGTCTCGGGTTGCCTTGATCTCAGCGAAGCGCTCCGCCTCATGAGGCAGTGGCGCCCCTGCAGCTACGCGCGCGTTCAAATACTAGAACCAGTTCGCAGGCCGATCGTAGAATACGTCCCTCAGTTCTTTCTCCACCAGCGCGTCGACAATCGCGGCCTTGTCGGGCAATTTCAAGATTTCTTTGCCGCTGAGTTGGCGCGTGGATAATGATTGCGGATAAGCCAGTAGCCAGCGGCGCAAGACCTCGAACAGGAAATTCTCAAAGATCGACAGGAACTGCTGGAGCGTTGCCGAGGTCAGCTCCCATGCAATGTATCTCTGGGCCAGACTGAGGAAGTTCTGTTCGTTGACGGTCGAGTTGGTAGCGCGATTGCGGTGCGAGAACTTGAGCCCGTCGCGCTGCACCACGAGCTGCAGCGTGCGCCACACTTCCTTGCTATAGGTGTAGTAGTCGTGTGCTGCGTTCAGATGGGAGAGCGCTCGGTCGCGGACCGCCTCGATCTCACCGCGCAGGGCCATCGGTCAAGCTCGTCCCCGCATACTCACCGCGCCGCGTCCAACAGTTGCTGCACACGCGAAGCATCGACGCCCGGCCCGAAGTTGACCACGGTGATTTCGGGTTTTCCATTGAGCGAGACCGCGTCGGCGTCCGCCCAGAACGGAACCTGATGCTCTCGAAGCATGGACTCCACGAACTCGAGTTGATCGAGCGGCACTACGAGATAGGGACCGGCGGTGCCATCGCTGGAAACAATGATCCGTTCTTGAGTGGTTGAATCGATCACGACCGTATGCCTCTTCTAGCATTCTAAAGCGCTGTCGCGAGGCGGACAAGGCGGTCGCCTGATTTGCCGCGCGCATTTACGTGTCGGACCTCGAAAGAACCCTGACACCCGCCGTGAACGCGACCAAGCCCACGCTGAGCAAGATCGCGCACGGTAGCAGCATTTCACTCATGGTGAAATCGCGCCAAATCGCGCCCTCCAGGGCGAGAATGCCCCATTTGACCGGGCTGACGCTGCTGAGGACCCGCATGAAGCGCGGCATGAAGGCCAGCGGAATCATCCCGCCGCCGATCATGGCCATTACGGTGAAGACCGCCCAGCCGGCGCCGGCTACGGCGTGCTCGGTCTTGCCGATCACCGAAAGCAGCATCATCAAGCCCGTGAAGCACGCGGCCGTGCAAATGCTACCCAGCGCCAGACCGAGCGGATTGCTGAGCCGCACCCGGAAGAACAAACGCCCAAGCAGCAGCATGAAAACGATCACGCCGATGGCCGTCATGAAACAGGCGGCGGCCTTGCCGGAAAGAATCTGGCCGCGCGAGATCGGCGCGGTCTTCAGCCGAAGCAGCGTCCCTTCTGTCCGCTCCTTCACCAGCGAAATCGCGAAACCGGCCACGCAGCCGATGATGCCCCACATGATGGCCGAGGGAAACGTGATCTCGAATGGCGAGCGCACCTTCGATAGCAGCGCCTGCGTCGGATTCTGCGCAGCCGTCACATCAACGCGCTCGATGCGCGCCGGCTCCATCCGCGGACCATTTTGTTCGAACAGTTTCGCGTCGAATGAGCCGAGAAACTGGTCGAGCGCGCCCATGAAGCCGGACAGAATCATCCGCTGGGCCGGTGGCATTTCGCTGGAATTGTTGATCTCGGCTGAGCTGCGCTGAATGCTCTGGCGCATAGTGGCGGGGTCGGCGAAGCGCTCGCGCATCATGCCGCCCATGGCCTGCATGATCAGCCCTTCCAGCATGCCGCCCTCGGCGCGTTTACCGGGATCGATCCCGAGTTCGATCGCCGGACCGGGCATCCAGAAGATTCCGGCCGTCTCGCCGAACCCCTTGGGCAGTACGACGAAGGCGGTGAGCTGTCCCCGCCGCACGCGATCGGCCGCCGTGGCGCGATCCGCTGCGACCACTTCGAGCGAACCTTGCTTCTCGAGGGCCTCGATGAATTTCTGCGAGATGGCTGAGCGATCGTCATCGACCACGGCCACCGGTACCGCGCTCGAACCCGAATCGCCCGACCCGCCGGTGATCAGGCCGAAGAAAACCCCGTAGACCAGCGGAAACACGGCGACGAAGAACAGCCCCATCTTGTCGCGGAACAGCAGTCGCAGGTCCTTGGACGCCAGAGTGAGCACACTTTGCATCAGTCGCGCAACCTCCGGCCGGTCAGCGTGAGGAACACCGTCTCCAGGTCAGGGCGATCGACGTGCAACGTGAGAAACTTGATGCCGGCGGCCGCTAGCCGACCCACGGCCACGATCGGCTCTTCCGTTTCGAAACGCAGGCTGGTGCCTTCCAACGGCGCCGGCAGGACCGACGCATCTGCGGGCGGACGTTCCAATTCGGCCCGCACGACCGATCGCCCGCCGTGCTGTTGAATCAATTCCTCGACCGTGCCCAGCGCCAGGATCTTGCCGTGGTCCATAATCGCCACACGATCGCAGAGGCGCTGGGCCTCCTCCATGTAATGCGTCGTGTACAGGATCGTCCGACCCTGACGTTTCAGGATCTCGATATTCTCGAAGATATGGTTGCGCGATTGCGGGTCGACGCCGACAGTCGGCTCATCCAGCAGGATGACCGGCGGATCATGCACCAGTGCTGCGGCCAGGTTCAGGCGGCGCTGCATGCCGCCCGAATAGGTCTTGACCCTATCTCGGCGGCGATCGCTGAGCCCGACGAACTCCAGAGCCCAATCGACGCGCTGCTTCAGGTTTGCTCCTGACAGGCCATACAAGCGTCCGAAGAATGCGACGTTTTCTTCACCGGAGAGCACCGGGTAAAGCGCCAGCGCCTGCGGCGCCATGCCGATGTTGCGGCGAACGTCAGGCCGGGTCGGGTCCGAAGCTCCGTTGATATGCACCGCGCCGCTATCCGGCTTGAGCGCACCCACCAGCATGTGGATGGTGGTCGTCTTTCCCGCCCCGTTCGGTCCCAACAGTCCGAAGGTCTCCCCAGACCGCAGCGCGAACGAGATGCCGTCGACCGCCACGAGGTTGCCGTAGGCCTTCCGAAGTCCTTCAACGCTCAGCATGGTTCACCAATATAGTGGCGGGCCTTCCTTCAGCATATATTCGCCGCGCCGCTTCGAAGATTCGGCATTCTCAGCGTCGAAACTTGTTGTCGCGAAGGAGACTCGCGTTACACTCTGCCGAGGCGCTCATGAGACCGCAGAAGACGAACGAATTTCCCGGCAAACCTCCAAGCCGTTGGATCTGGTTGGCCGGCATCGCCTTGATCTGCGCGGCGCATGTGCACCTGCTCTTTCGTGCGGCCGAGCAGCAGTCGGTGACGTACGACGAATACGGCCATCTGCCTGCCGGCGTCTCCTACTGGAAAACCGGCCGATTCGAGGTCTATGCCCAGAATCCGCCGCTGATGAAGGTGCTCTTCGGCGGCGTGGCCGTTCTGGCGAACGTCAATTTTCCCGCGATCCCGCCGGGCGAGGAATCGCTGCGCTGGCGGATCGCCGAGCGCTTCCTGCGCGCAAATTTCGAGAACTATCATGAGATCTTCGTCTTCTGCCGCTTGGTCACCAGCCTGCTGTCGGTGATCGGAGCGGGTCTGGTGGCGCGCTGGACCTGGCGCCTGTACGGGCCGGCAGCGGCGCTGCTGGCGACGGCCCTGTATGCTTCGTGCCCGAACATCTGTGCGCACGCCAGCCTCGTGACGATCGATCTCGGCGCGACCGTCTGCATTCTGGCGGCCGCCTACAGCTTCTGGAAATTCCTGTGCTTCGGACGCTGGCGCACGCTCCTGCCCGCCGGCATCCTTATGGGACTGGCGCAGTACTGCAAATTCACGGCGCTGCTACTGCTGCCGGTTCTGCTGCTGGTTACACTCATCGGACTGGCATTGCGCGCCTGGCGGCGGCCGCGACGCGTGCTGCTTGGATTTCCGGTCATCGTGCTTCTATCGCTGCTGGTCGTGGATGCCGGCTATTTGTTCCACGGCGTCGGGAAGCGCCTAATTGACTATGAATTCGAATCCGGCTTGTGCCAGTCTCTGCAGCGCGCTCTCGGCGGGATTCTGGTGCCGCTGCCGTACGCCTACGTGCGTGGATTCGACCAGCAGAGCCTGGAGAACGCAGGCGAATGGCTGGCGTATGTGCACGGCGAAATGGTGCCGCAGACCGTCTGGTACTACTACCCGCTCGCTATCTTCGTCAAAACTCCGCTGGCCTTTCTACCTCTCATGATGCTGCGCGCAAACCGCTCGGCGGCGGATGCCCGCCGCCGCCGGCGCCGCTGGGCGCGACGCGACATGTACCCGCTGGCGGTCGCGATCCTTTTTGGAGTGGGCTTTGCGCGCGCCACGCATCTGAAAGTGGGCATCCGTTATCTGCTGCCTGCGGCCCCGTATGTTTACATCTGGTTGGGGGGGCTGCTCGCGCGCCGGCGCTTCCCCTCACCCCAGCCTTCTCCCCAAAGAGGAAAAGGCGCAAGGATTCCTTCTCCCTGGCAGGGGCAATCAGCCAGCACTCCCGCGCCCTTGCAGAAAGAGGGTCGGCGTTCGGATGTGTGGCTGCGCTGGGCGGGGGTATTGCTCGCGCTGGCCTTCGCAGTTGAGGGCCAGCATGTGAACCCGCGCTATTTGTCGTTCTTCAATCTAGCGGCCGGTGGACCGACCAACGGCTATCGCTGGTTCAGCGATTCGAATGTTGACTGGGGCCAGGGACTCATCGATCTCCGCGATTTCATGCGCCAGCGCGGCATCCAGCACCTACAGCTCGCCTATTTCGGAACGGTCAATCCGACGGTGTACGGGATCAAGTACGAGCCCTGCTACGGCGTTGTCACGGAGGAATGGGTAGGCGTTAGTGTCTATTTCTGGTCTGGGATGGCGCAGCGCCTGCCCACCCCCGCCGGACCTACGGAGTTTTACGTTTCCGGATCAGTCTTCGAGGATATTCGCGCCCACCCGTCCGAAGCCCTCGTCGGGAACACCATCTTCATCTATCACTTCCCCGAGTTCGCCAAGCGGGCCTTCCCGCCTTGATGCTGCCGCTCAAGGCACTACCATGAGCGCCGCATGGACCTGGCGCTCCAGCACACCCTACTGCTCACGGCGGCCGGCGTGGTGGTCGGCATCTTCGGCGCACTGCTCGGTATCGGCGGGGGAGTGTTCCTCGTGCCGGTGCTGGTGCTGATGGTGCACGTGCCGATCCACGAGGCGATCGGCACCAGCCTGGTTTGCGTGATCGCCACCAGCTCGGCCGTCGCCGCCACGAACCTGGAGCGCGGGCTGGTCAATATCGGGCTGGGCACGACGCTCGAGTTGGCCACGACCACCGGCGGCATCTGCGGCGGCATCACGGCCAACCTGCTCGCCGCGCAGCAATTGATGATCATCTTCGCTATCACGCTGGTGGTGGTCGCCGCGTTGATGGGTCTGAAGCAGAGGATGGTCCTCAAGAACCCGCGCACGCTCGAGAGCGATCGGGGCCTGCTGGGTGGCTATTACCTGGATCCCGCTTCGGGCCGCGAAGTTGGCTATCGGTTGCGGCGGCTACCGGTCGCACTCGGGACCAGCTTCGTCGCCGGCAATGTGAGCGGCCTGCTCGGCATCGGCGGCTCGATTCTGACCGTGCCCTCGCTCAACCTTTTT
>DASXUA010000719.1:0-9973 GCA_036505095.1 Phycisphaerae bacterium | reverse complement strand
CTCAGTAGGAGTAGTATTCCTGATAGTGATCCAGAATGGCGCCATCCACGTTGAACAGGTAAGCGATCAGCGCCGCGCGGATCCACATGCCGTTGCGCACCTGATCCCAGTACTTGGCGCGCGGATCGGTATCGAGCCGCTTATCCAATTCGTGGCGGCGCGGCAGCGGGTGCAGGATGGCCAGGTCGGGTTTGAACAAGTCGGCCATGTCGGCCGACAGGTGGAAGCGCGAATAATCGATGCGCTTGGATTCGCCGGCCGTGTCCCACTCGTCTTGCAGGCGCGTCATGTAGACCGCGTCGCATTCGCGGATGACCGAAGGCAGGTCGCGATGGATTTCGTGCGCGATGCCATGGCGCGCGACGTATTCCAGAATGTCGCCGCCGATCTGCAGCTCCGGCGGCGAGACGAACAAGAGTCGCACGCCGGGATAGCGGCACAACAGATAAGCCAGCGAGCGGACCGTGCGGCCGCGCTTCAGGTCACCGACGAAGGCGATCGTCTTGCCGTCGAAAAAGTTTTTGCCGGCGTGCGGCGCGACGCGCTCGGCCAACGGGCCGCTGAAGCAGCGATACAGCGTGTAGATGTCCAGCAGCGCTTGAGTGGGATGCTGGTCCTTTCCCGATCCGCCATTGATCAGGGGGATGGCGCGGCGCATGCCGTTGAGCAGGTGGGCCATCCGCTCGGCGAAGCCTTCGCGCGGGTGCCGCATGATGATCAAGTCGAAATACTGGCTGAGCACGCGGATGGTGTCGTCCTCGGTCTCGCCTTTGATCTCGGAAGAGGTCGACGGATTGCGCACCTCGTCGTAGGGCATGCCCAGAATCTGGCAAGCGGCCGCGAAGGACAGAAATGTACGCGTCGACGGCTGGATAAAATAGAGCATCGCCCGCTTGTGCCCCAGCAGCGTCCGCAGGAACTGCGCCCCCGGCTTGGCATCGGCGATGGTGCGGATCATTTCGGCGATGCGCACCAGGTGATCGATGAATGCGCGGTCGAACTGCTGAGCCAGAACCACGTGAAAGATCCGCTCATTCTGCGTCAAAAGCGCGATACGGTGCGCGGTCGGGAGCTGGGTAGGATCTTCCGGGCAGGCGTCCAAGGCTTTCCATCCGGGTTGATTGGGTTACGGTTCCCACGTATTACATGCTCGCGGCCGAGGCGTGTCAACCCTTGACACGCCGCGGGCGAGGCCCGCACGCTCCGCGTACGAGCCGCAAGAGCGGCTCGCGGCGTGTCAAGGGTCAACAGCCATGCAGATTTCCAGGCTGGGTCCACAGGAGCTTGCCGCGATTCATCGCCTGCTGCAACCAGCGCTGCGTTTCGACCGCTTCAGCATCGACCTCCTGCACGAGAAGCTCTTCGAGAATCCGCGGCCAGGAATCGATGAGTATGCTCTGTGGGGCACCTACGATGGCGAGCAGCTCACCGGAGTGATGCAAAGCGTTACGCGTCCGCGCGACGGCCGTGCCTGGCTGGGTTTGTTCGCAGTGACCGAGCGGGAGCGCCGGCGCGGCGTTGGCGGCGCACTCTTCGCGCGCTTGCTGGAATCCTGGCGCGCCGCCGCGATCCACGAGGCTGAGGTGCTGGCAATTCCAGGGAACTATTTCACGCCGGGGTTGGATCCGCGCTACACGGCGGCACTCTGTTTCGTGGAACGAATCGGATTCCAGCGGTTCAAGGATTGCGTCAACTTGATCGCGGATCTTCAATCGCGCCACGCCGACCCGCTCGACACGCTTGCGGACGAGCAGCGGCTCGAATCAGAGGGCATCACGATTCGCCGCGCTGTAGCGTCGCCCCTTGTGGGCGGCGCGGCCGGCGACGGCGCTTTGCTCGACGAGTTTTTCAATGCGAACTTCGGCGCCGACTGGCGCCTGGAAGCGGAGCGGGCGCGGCGCTTAAGCACGCCCGGGCTGCACCTGGCCATCGCGCAGGGCAAGATCATCGGCTTCGCCGCGCATTCCGGCATGAACCGCGAATGGGGCTTCTTCGGCCCGATGGGCACGGCGCCTGCGGCCGAGGGCCGAGGCATCGGGCGTGTCCTGCTGCGCCGCTGCCTGGCCGACTTGCGCGCCGCAGGCCACACGCTCGCGGTTATTCCCTGGGTCGGCCCGATCGGTTTCTACTCACGGCACGTGCCCTGTCGCGTTCATCGGGTATTCTGGCGATATCGAATATCAATAAAAGAGGGATAGCACGTGTCGGGTAATGATAAACAGGATGATTCCGAAGTTCTCGGCGCAACGCCCGACGAAATCGACCTGGATGATGAGCGCTGGGCTCGAGAACCCAAGCAGATTGCGCGGGGCGCAGCAGCGCGGGAGCGGTTTGCGCGCGGCGAAGGAATCAGTCACGAAGACATGAAGCGACAACTCGGCTGGGACGAGTGACCCGTCAAACGGGCTCAGTCGCGGTGCCGCACGGCGGTTAACGATCCGTCCATCCCCGCGACAAAACACGTGCCATCCTCGTCCACGGTCACGGGTGCCATCACATAGAAGCCCGGAGTGACCTGATATTGCCACAGCAGCTTGCCATCGCGCGCGTCGAGAACGCTCAGCAATCCGATGTTGGAGCAGAGGTAGAGTTTGCCGCCGCGCTCGGTGGGCGGGATCGGGAAGCGCCCGGCCGGCACGTCCATCTCCCAGACGATTTCGCCCGCGGAGTCTCGTTTGCCGACGCGGTCCTTCGTGCCGCGCGTGTAGAACGATTGGCCATCCTCAGACAGGCCAATGGCGGAGACGTCTGTCCCGATGGTCGCCGCGAGCTTGCCTTCCCTGTCATAGACTCCCAGCCGATACCCTCGGTCGCACACGTACAATCGCTCGCTGATTGCAATCGGACCACAGTCGGCCGGCGAATAATAGCGCGCGGCCTTCTCCACACTCGAACTCGGCCCGAGCGATTTCCATTTGACCGAACCGTCACCGCGATTCAGCGCATACACGTACCCGTCCCAGGCTCCGAAGACGAGCAAGTCATTCCACAGACATGGCTTGCACTCGATCGAGTAATCGGCGCGTTCGAACGTCCAGCGCGGCTTGCCCGTAGCCAGATCAAGCGCATGCATGCGGCCGCCGTTGTCGCCGATGAAGACCGTGTCACCTTCGATCAGCGGCGCGCCGTACACCGGCTGCGTCGTCTCGAACGTCCATTGGGGCTTGCCGTCAATGTCGATTGCCTGCACACGGCCGTCGCCCGAACCGAATAAGAGCCGAGCGCCGTAGCACGCTGGCGTGCCCAGGACCTCTCCGGTCACGGCGAACCCCCAACGCGCGCTCCCGCTCGTACGATCGAAAGCGGCAATTATTCCATCGTTGCGCGCTATCACTAAGCTGTTGCTGCTCAACACCGGCCCGGACTTGATGGCCGCCGGCAGGGATGCGCGCCAGAGTTCACCCGTGTGCTCCTGGCCCACCGAAAAAACGCGAGCGCGTCGATCAACGAATCCCGTTGGACCGGTAACGTTCACGCTCACAACGTGGGCACCCGGTGTCAAGTCAGATACGGGCAGATGAAACCGTTCTCCGTTATCACCCCCTCGAATAGGCTTCGAGAGCGTTCTTTTAGCCGGCATTACGCCGCGTCCGTCGATCTGAAAGTCTATTTCGAGGTCACCAGTCCAATCGGGCCACCAGATGAATCCGCCCAGACCAACCATCAACGCTTCAGGCGGCAAGGACTGGCGGTCGTCTGGCGTGACGATCTCAAACCCTCGCCAGCCCGGCTGCGCCGGCCGCGAAGCCTTTTTCTCCATCAGACGCCTCATGGGGAGTTGCGTTGGCGAAGACGTGCGCGCCTTGCCAGAGAAATAACGATAAGCTATGCGAGCGACGCCATCCTTCACGCTGATAATGTTGTAGCCGGAGTTGTCCACATTCGGCGAGGCAAACGTCGATCCGCCCATCACGCCGTCGATGCCGTCGATATTGCGGTGCTCGACGCCGTGGCCGTGGCCATACAGCAGCAGCACGACGTTGTAGTCCTTCAGCAGATCAATGAACGTATCCTTCTCGGCCAGGGCGAATTCTTCGCTATAAGGTGGGTGGTGGAAAAACACGAACACCGGCGTGCCGGGCGAAATGCTGTCGAGGTCCTTCTTGAGCCACGCGCGCGTCTTGCCGTCGAAAGTCGGCACCGGCTCCTGCGGCGAGGCCGAGCTGATCCCGACGAAATGGCAGCCGAATTTGTCGAACGAGTAGTTCTCGCCACCGTGGCGCTTGCGCATGATGTGATACATCGCCACCCAAGTGTTGTCGTGATTGCCGGGCACGACGTACAGGGGACACGGCAGCTTCTCGAAGGCCTTCTCGAAGATGTCCCACGTGTCGTCGACCACACCGTATTCGGTCAGGTCGCCGGTCGCGATCACGAATGACGGCGGCGGCACCGTCATATTGAACGGCGTCAACTGCTGCGGCTTGCCGGCCTCCGCGCAGATCCACTCGATGCACTCGGCCCCGCGCAGTTTGCCGGGCGGACCAGTGCGGGTCAAATGCGGCTCGATGTGGATGTCGGAGATCTGCAGAAAAGTGAAATCTGGAATTTCCGAGTGATCCGCTGGCTGCGATGCCACAATGGCGCCGCCGCTCGCCGGCGCTGCTGAACCTGCCGACTCGGGCGCAATGCTGGTCTGCTCGGCACGCTCCGCGCACCCGGCCAGTGCCAGCATTCCGATAAAGAGCGCCGCGCAGGATTGCCGAATTGCCACCGTGATCCCCTCAACCCGATGACGGGCATGATGCCCTAATTGACCGCCAGCGGTGCGAGGTCGATGGGCGTCGCTGGTGCCTGCCTCGCCGCGGCGAGGACGCGATTCAGTGACTCCAGACTGACCCGGCTGGGAGCCGTGATTTCGATTCCGATCGGACGTCCGTCTGCGGCATAGTCGATCAACAAGCCGGTTTCCGCTCTCTCGGTTCGAACGCTTACGTCACCCTCGCGCCGCGGAAGGTAAAGGTATGCTGCCAGCGGCTTGCCCTTCCGAAACGTAACTTCCAGGTATGTGGTTCGCATGTTTTTCAACCGGGCCGCTCAATGCACCGAATACGCGGTGATCAAGATCAGCAGTCTATCATCCGGCGCGGGCTCGACAATAACTTCCCACGCCCGGCCGAGGTGCCGGGTCTCGATCGCCCATCGTCCGGGTTCGTCATTCTCGCGATAGTGCGTCGCTTCGTCGAGCATCATGCGGAGCTCAACCTCGTTGAACTGCCGGTCCACCATGCGCTTATACAAGTGGCTCGAAAGCTCGACTTCCCACGACTACCATTCCGGCCAGTTGATCATATGCCTATCCGTCGGCTATGCGACTACGCGTTACTGTGCGCTACGAAACCGCCACGAGCCCAGCACGAAGAACGCGGCCGCGAAGCCGGTCAACACCGCGCAGCACTGCCAGACCCACGCGGCGTGCGGCTGCGGGTTGGTGAGCAACTCGTCATAGGCGATTAGCGCCCAGGCGTGCGGCGTCACGAGACTGATCTGACGCATCAGGTCCGGCAGCCAGTCGCGCGGCATGAAGCAGCCGCTGATGCCGGCCAACGTGATCACCACGAGATTTCCGTAGGCCGCGACCTGGGCGTCGCTGCGCACCACCGTCGACACCAGCAGACCCAGACCCGTCGCAGCCAGCGCGGTCGCCGCGACCACGGGAACGAGCAGCCACGGCCGGGGGCCGAAGGACATCCCGAAGAGTACCCGCCCAAACAGCAGCAGGAACGCACCCTGGATCAGCGACACGCACAGGAACGGCACCGTCTTGCCCACAAGCAACGCGCTCGGGCTCACGGGCGCGATCCGCAGCCGCAGCAACGTGCCGCTCTCGCGCTCGGCGATGAACGAGCGCGCCATGATCGTAACCAGGAAAAATGCGAACATCACCGCGTAAGACGGCACCAGCACTTGATAAACCGCGCTGCCGTAGCTGCCGGTCCCGCGGGTGTCGGCCGAGCGCGCCGCCGATCTTGACGCGCCGGCATCGACGTGGTGCTCCTCCTTCTCAGGACCTGACGTTAGAAAACCGCGCAACAGCGGATCGCGCGCCGCAATTGCCGGCAGCAAAGCGCGCACCATCTCTCCATAAACCAATTGCTCGACAATGGCCGCAGACACCTTGAAGGCGGGCCGCGCGTAGATTTCGATGTCGACTGCGACCAGGCCTTCCGCCAGCCGCCCCTGCTCCGGTTTGAGCAGGTCGCGCGGCTCGATCGCCCCGGTACGCTGCGCGAACTGAGGCCCGATGATCACGGCCGCCACGCTGCTGCCGTCGCTGACGCGATCGTGGGCCGCGGCACGATCCGTCACAACCTGAACTTCGACGGCCGGATGCCGCCGCAGGGCACGGACAAGCTGGGCCGCGACTTCCCCATGATCTTCGTCAGCCAGCGCAATCCGCAGGACCGCGCTGCGGTCGCGATGCCCGAGGAGCTGCCCGGTGGACAGCCCCAGGATGGCCACAATGACCAACGGCATCGTCAAGAGCGTGACCAGCGCCCGCCGGTCGCGCGACAGGATGAGCAGATCCTTGCGGGTGATGGGCCAAGCATCCATCGGTAATTCCGGACCGAATTCGAGCCCGCCCGAGCCACGGCATTAATGCCGTGGCTCTGATACTGCCCGCCACTCATGGCGCCTGCAGCGCGTCCACAAGCACGACCGTGACTGCCGCGGCCACGCCCACGCGCAGATTGTCGTTCAGATGCGCCGGCCACGATTCGGCCACCGTCCCCACCAACGCCGCGCTGGCCCCGCAAATACCCGCATGGACCCACGAGACCGCCGGGTGGGCCTCTCGCCAGTAGGCGATCGCCGCCAGCGGCGCCGCGAAAACCACAAAGGCCAGCGTGCCAGCCCATCTCTTGCCCGAGTTCCACGGCAACCGCGGTCCGCCGATCCATAGCCCCGCCAGACTCGCGCTGCCATCCCCGAATGCCAGTACCACGACTACAACGGCGGCAAACTCGGGCTGCGCGGGAAAGAGCAGCAAGGTGGCCAGCACCGTGGCCGGATAGCTCAGCACCCGCGCGGCCCAATGCGACTCGCCCGCCCGGGCGATCCGGGGACGGCTGTAGTAGATGAATACCGTGAGCGCCAGCGTCGCGGCAATCACAATCCCCTTATCGAGGGACGAAAGCGGGTCTTCGTGCGGAATCGACGTGAAAACGAACGGCAGCAGACCGGGAACCATGTGGAGCAGCTTGCGGCGCCGCTCGGTGGGCAGGGCTGCATTCCGACTCTTGAGTGTTGACTCCTGAGCGCGGAACCGTGAGTTTTGAGTCATCCCCAAGCTTGCTCCTTGCGGCGCGCCGGGACTAAACCCTGCCGCGTTCACCTCGTTTGCCCCGGCGCGTCGGGGCCTCCAGCCGCTGCAATAAGCTGCGTCGAATCCGCTGCAGCGGGGCAATCAACCGTGCGTGCACCCGGATGGGGAACGGCTTGCGCTCCAAGATTGCCAGTTGCTCGGAACTAAGCTGATCCGGCCGGCACCGGCGGCGAAGCTTGAGCAGATGATAACGGTCCCCTTGTTGGAGCTTCCGACGAATCCAATTCAAAGCCGAAAACCGAAAGCCGAGAATCGAAAAATGCCGCTTGACGGTTCGTTCCGGGCTTTCGGCTTTCGGCTTTTGATTTTCGGCTTTGGCGGGCCACGGCCATGAAATCTGGAAATCAATCAGATACGGCCGCCCGTCATCGCCCACCAGCACATTCTCAGGTTTTTCAAGATCGACATAGGCCACCCCCCGCGCGTGCAGCTCCTCGATCAGCACCGTCAGTTGATCGAAGAACGCGTCCGCGGTATGTTCCCCGCGTTCCAGCGCGTGGCCTTCGACGTAGGTGTGCGCGAATGCGTTCGGACCAATCCTGCCGCGAAAAGCTGGCACGCCGGGGACACTTGCCAGCCACTGATACAGGTAACACTCGTGGGCGACGAGCCAGCGCCCGAGCCAGGCCAACGGCAGGCCCGCGAAGTCCGCTTGACGCCCGAACTTGACCACGATCCGGTCCCCCCCGCTCTCGTAAAGACAGGTGGCCGCGAAGAAATCGTGCTTGAATACGCGCACCAGGCGATAAATCCCGTCCGGCAACTGAAGCCGCACCGGCGGGGAAACTCGGCCGAGAGCACGCAGGGCGTCCGGTGGCCGCCGACTGGACATGGGCGCGGAGTCTAGCGTCGGCCGGGTCGCCGTGGTAGAATCTGCCGACAGATTCGCCCGCCGACAATTACCGACGAGTTGGCCAAGATTTTTCGCGAAAAAGGCGTGACATTTCCGGAGCGGGGGTGTATAGTATGGATGCTCCGACACACGGAGCAGTTATTGACGGCTACCCTCCACTGTTGTAATCTGGCGCGATCGCCCGTCCGGAAGGAGTCTTTTCCGTCAGGTTTATCCGCTTACAACGGTGGATGCCCCGCGGCACAGCGGATGACCTCAGAGGGTTCACGGTATTGGACACGACGATCGTCTGAAGTCGCAGCTTCGCCGTGGCGGGGGGCCTAAGCCCGTCATTGGTTTGTGCGGCGGGATCGGAGCGGGCAAGTCCACCGTGGCGGAATTGCTCGCCGAATGCGGGGCCGTCGTGATAGACTCGGATGCGCTGAGCCACGCGGCGCTGAATGATCCGGTCATCCGGGCGCAATTGCGCCGCTGGTGGGGACCGGCTGTCTTTGATAGCTCCGGGCGGGTTGACCGCCAGGCGGTGGCGGGCATTGTTTTCAAGACCCCGCCGGAAAACGAGCGGCTCAAGGGGCTGCTCTATCCGTGGATCGCCGCAGCGCGGCGTGAACAAGTCGCCAAGCTGCAAGTTGACCCGCGCGTACCGCTCATCGTGCTGAACAGCCCGCTGCTTTTCGAGGCCGGGCTGGATGCCGAATGCGACGGGATCATCTTTGTGGATGCAGAACGGGACGTCCGCCTGGCGCGTGTCCGGGCGACGCGGGGGTGGTCGGCCACGGAGTTGGAACGCCGCGAAAATCTCCAGATGCCTCTGGACATCAAGCGGGCAAAGGCCGATTATATCTTACGGAACAACTCCAGCATCGATGAGCTTCGTGTAGAGATCAAGACCCTCTTCCCCCGGCTGGTTCGTAATCGAGCGGATGTTGGACCGTAAGTCTCGGCGTGCCGGGATGCAACGGGCTTCGGGCGCAGAATACAAGAAGAGTCAAACCCAGAACGAATTCAGTAGACAACAACGGCTCGGGCCCGGTTTTGATTCCGGGCCGACCGACCCGCCGCAGGCGGGAATATGTCAAAGCATTTCAGGAGGATTACCCCATGGCCAAGGCCCCAACCGGCCGGACCAGAACCGCGGTGCGCCGTCGAAGTACGACGCCGGCCGATCAACCCAGGACCGAAGACCTCAAGACCGATGTCGCGCTCGACGACGACCTCGACGAAGTCGCTCAGGACCGTGCGCCCGTCGAAAGCGAGTCGCGCATGGTAGGCAGCGACCGCATGATCGGCGCACCCGTCGTCGAGGACGAAGACGACGCTTCCGGCATCGATGCCGAAACGCATGCCAAGTACGAAGAGGTCAAGCGCGGCCACCTGCACATCACCGAACTGCAGAAGATGACGGTGGCCGAATTGCACGAGGTCGGCAAGCGCGAGGGCTTGCAGGAGTACACCGGCCTCAAGAAGCAGGACCTGATCTTCAACATCCTCAAGGAGCGCATCCGTCAGAACGGCCTGATGTACGGCGAGGGCGTGCTGGAGATTCTGCCCGACGGCTTCGGGTTCCTGCGCTCGCCGGAGTACAACTACCTGCCCTGCCCCGACGACATCTACATCTCGCCCTCGCAGATTCGCCGCTTCGGGTTGCGGACCGGCCATATCGTGGCCGGCCAGATTCGCCCGCCCAAAGAGAGCGAGCGCTATTTCGCGCTGCTGCGGGTCGAGGCGATCAACTTCGAGGACCCCGAGGCCGTCACCGAGAAGACCAACTTCGAGGACCTCACGCCGCTGCA
>DASXUA010000718.1:0-8084 GCA_036505095.1 Phycisphaerae bacterium | reverse complement strand
GTTGTGCCAGCCGATTCCGGATTTGGCTCGGTGCTCGACGATGCTCCAGTTCACAAGCGTCGCGGGCCCCAAGAATGTCACGCGCTGCATCGAGTTTTCTCTCAAGCGCATTCTGATAAGATGGGCAATATGAGTCAGAAGTCGGGCATCAGAAGTCTGACTCCTGACCCCTGACTCTTGGAAGAGAGCGGTTTGGACGTCGCGGAAGATCAACTCGTAACCAGAGCCGTCCAGGGCGATGAGAGCGCGCTGGCCGCGCTGCTCGAACAGGCCGGCCTGCAGCTCCACGTCGAGCTGGAGAATAAGATCGGCGCGAAATATCGCAGCCTGGTGGACGCCGACGATATCCTGCAGGTGACCTGTCTGGAGGCGTTTCTGCGAATTCGGAGCTTCGTGCCGGGCGGAGCCGGGTCATTCGCGGCCTGGCTCAGACGAATCGGCGAGAACAACCTGCTGGATGCGATCCGCGAACTGGAACGCGACAAGCGCCCACCGCCGGGACGGCGTGCCGCCCCCCCGGCCGGTGATGCCTCATACGTTGCGCTGATCGAACGGGTAGCGATGACCACCACAACGGCCAGCCGCGTGTTCGCGCGCGACGAGGTCCGCAGTTCGGTCGATGCGGCCCTGCAACAATTGCCCCCCGATTACGAACAGGCCCTGCGGCTCTATGAGCTGGAGGGGCTTTCGGGTGAAGAAGTGGCCGAGCGGATGGCCCGCTCGCACGGCGCCGTGCGCATGTTGCTGGCTCGCGCCCGCGAGGCGCTGGCCGAACTGCTGGGCTCGCCGTCGAGATTCTTCTGAGCGGCGCGTGACAACGATCCGAGGGCGTCGCTAGTGCACGTGAATCGAGCCTGATACCCGCATGGGCAAGGATCCCCCATTATTGGACGAATCCCAGCGCCGCGCGCGGCTGCGCGACTTCATCACGGCCGCGCAGCGGCAGGCCTCGCGCGCGGGTCAGCTCAGCGGGTCGGTATCGCGGACGGACGGCGCGGGTGACGGGCGGCGGACGGCGCTACCGGTGGACTGCTTCGCCGGTTATGAGTTGACCGGCGAGCTACATCGTGGCGGGCAGGGCGTGGTGTACCGCGCTGTGCAGCGTTCGACGCGACGCCAGGTGGCCATCAAGGTGATGCGCGAAGGGCCCTTCGCGGCCGTAGCCGACGTGGCCCGCTTCGACCGCGAGATTGAAATCCTGGCGCGCCTCGAGCATCCGAACATCGTCGGCATTCTCGATCGCGGCGCGACGGCCGGCCATTACTACTTCGTAATGGATTATGTTGATGGCCAACCGCTGGACTGCTTCGCTAAGCGGGAGAAATCAAGAAGTCAGAAAACCGAAATCCGGGCGACGCTCGCGCTGTTCGCCAAGGTCTGCGATGCCATCAGCGCCGCCCACCTGCTGGGCATCGTGCACCGCGACCTCAAACCGGGCAATATCCTGATCGACGCCCAAGGTGCGCCCCATATTCTGGACTTTGGCCTGGCGAAGGTCGCCAACGATCCGGTCTCGCTGCGCCATCCGACTCAATCCGGTCAGTTTATCGGCTCGCTGCCCTGGGCGTCGCCCGAGCAGGTCGGCGGCGGCGCCATCGACATGCGCACCGACGTCTATGCGCTGGGCGTGCTGCTCTACCAGGCGCTGACGGGAACCTTTCCGTATGCGGTGGTCGGCCAGGTGCGCGACATTTTCAATAATATTCTGACGGCGCCGCCCATTCGCCCGCGGCGCCAGGGGTCAGGGGTCAGGAGTCAGGGGTCACGCATTGACGATGAGATCGAGACCATCGTGCTCAAGTGCCTGGCGAAGGACCCGGCGCGGCGCTATGCGTCGGCCGGAGACTTGGCGCGCGACCTGCGGCGTTACCTGGCGGAAGAGCCGATCGAGGCCAAGCGCGACAGCACCCTGTATATCTTGCGCAAGACGCTGTGGCGCTTCCGTTTGCCGGTGGCGGTTGCGGGCGTTTTCATCGCCTTGCTCGCGGCATCGACGGTGGTGGCGTGGACGCTGTCGCTGCGCGCGCGCCAAGCCGCCGCGGCCGCGGCCCGTTCCGAATCCAATGCCAAGCAGTCCGAACAGCTCGCCAATCTCCGTCTGCGCGACTCATTGATTGCCCAGGCCCACGCCACGCGCCTCACGGGTCAGGTCGGTCAGCGGTTTGAGGCGTTGGAGGCGCTGCGTAGGTCAGCGCGCATTGGCCCGACCCCTGAGGCGAGAAGCGAGGCCATCGCCGCCATGGCGCTGCCCGATTTGCATCTAGTCCGCCGGCTGAAGCGGAGCGGTTTGGGTTACTTCGACAGCGAGATGGAGAGGTGTGCCGTCATGCACCCCGAAGGCGCCACCACCGTGGTGCGTATCGCGGACGACCAGGAGATTGCCGACATACCAGCGCCCGTGACGGGTTGGACCAACATTCATTGGGGCTCGCTCGTGGGTCGCTTCTACGTGCGCGTTTTCGACCCGCCCGAGGGAGACCCCGGACACGTTAAGGCTGTGTCCAGGGCAGGCCGGCGCCTGGAAGTGTGGTCGCTCCCGCAGGCGCTTGACACGCCGCAGCCGAATGGCCACTCGCCGCCCGTCCGGGACAGGGGCTCTGTCCCGGATTCGCAGCCGGCGTATCAAGGGCAGGCCGAGTTGCACTTGGAGTTCAGCGATGTTCCGAAGCGGGCGCGGCACGACATCTCGCCCGACGGCAAGCGGCTGGCCGTCGGCCGACTGGATCAAGCCATTCACATTTACGACCTGGAGAGCGGGCAGGAAGTCCAGCGCATCCCGCTGGATCGCACGCCGTCGTACGTGACCTTCGACCCGTCCGGCCGCCGGTTGGCGCTCTATCACGCGAGCTTCGAAAACGCGCAGATTCTGGACCTCGAAACAGGCCGGAGCGAGCCCGCGTTCGAGGCGCATAATATTGCCTGGGCGGTCGCGTGGCATCCGGACGGCAACCTGCTGGCAGGAGCGAACCGCACCCGAGTCGAGTTGTGGGATTGCCAGGCGCGGAGCAGCCGCGGCGTGCTGAGCGGTCACCAGGCGCAGATCGTGCACGTCCAGTTTTCTCACGACGGCACCCTGCTGTTGACGTACAGTTGGGACGGCGCGGCGTTTCTCTGGGACGCGGGCACGTTACGTCCGCTGCTGCGCGTCAATCTAACCAATCCGGTGTTCTCACCCGACGATCGAGTGATTGCCGGAACGGCCTTCAGCCCTTCGCTCAGCCATCCGGAAATACACGAATTGGATGGCGCGCTGGAGCGACGTCGCCTGATCGGGCGCGGCGACCCGGATCGGTTCGGAAACGCGTATGGCGCATTTGAGCCGGCCAGCGGTCTGCTGGTGACCGCTGAACGATCCGACTCGGGCGAGTCCGCCGCGTTGCGAATGTTCGACGTCGAAGCTGGCCGCGAGTTGGCCATGTGTGCCATTCGCGATGTGCAGTCGCTCGCCGTCGATCCGCCCGGCAGGTTTATTCTCACCGGTCACAACGAGGGAGTTAACCGCTGGCCTCTCGCGGTCGAGGGCGGGCGCATGATCGTTGGTCCGCCACAGCCTGTCTTCGCCGACGGCCCCGTAAGCGGTATTGAACTCAGTGCGAACGGTCAGTCGGCGCTGCTGGCCGGGTACAGCCAGCAAGAGTTCGCGTTGCTCGACCTGGGCGCGGGCGGCGAAGCGCGCCGCTTTGCATGCCCGGTCAGCGGAGGCGTGCGCATCAGCCCTGACGGCCGTTGGGCCACGATCAACACGGGTTGGGCTTCGGGCACCGAGGTCTGGGATTTGCACCGCGAAGCCCGCGTCCTGCAACTGCCGCTGTCGCACACAGCGTTCAGTCCGGACGGGCAATGCCTGGCAAGCAGCGATGCCAATGGCATCTTCCTGCGGGAGGTGGGCTCATGGCGCGTGCTTCGGCAGGCGCCGCCAGGCCCCGGCCTGGTTGGCCTTCGTTTCTCGCCGGACGCACGGATTCTGGCCGCTATGTCCGGACCGACCACGATCGAACTCATAGACAGCCAGACGCTCGAGCGGCTCGCGACGCTGGAGCCCCCCGAGAGCTACTACACTACGGATTTCGCTTTCAGTCCTGACGGCGCGCTGCTGGCACAATTCACCAATCGCGCCGGTGTCGAGCACCTGTGGGATCTGCGCCGCATCCGCGCCCGCCTGGCCGTCTTGAGCCTCGACTGGAACCAGCCGCCTTACCCGCCCGCAGTCGAGGCTCCGACGGTTGAGTGGCAAGTCGAGATCGACGCCGGATCGCCATAGCATGGTCTGGAGCGAGCGTGCGCAGCCCGGCATCCAGCGGCCGCATGGTCTGGAGCGCGGCGCCGCAGCTCGGGGACGTGTGGTGCGTCGCGTTCAGCCCGGACGGCACGCGCCTGGCCGCCGGTGGACGTGATCGTTCGGTGCGCGTGTTCGACGTCCAGACCGGCCGCGAGCTGCTGGCGCTGCGCGGTCCGACCGGCACGGTCATGTGCGTGGCCTTCAGCCCGGACGGACAGCGCATCGCGGCCGGCTCCTGGGCCAAGGAGGTCTTCATCTGGGACGCCGGACCGCAGGAGCGCGGCGAGCGTTGACGAACTCGTGCGCCGCCACAAGCATTGCGAACAGCAAGGCCATTTTCGGATATGCGCGGGACGGTAGGGACGCGCAGAACTATCATTGGCTGAGGGAACGACAAGGCGGGAGAAATTCGATGATGTTGGCAACCATTGCTTATCTGGCGATGACTACCGCCGAACCGGATCGCTACGTCGGCTGGGGCACGCTCTCGCTCCTGAACGCCGGATTGGCGCAAGCGAAGAACCGCAGCGGATTGGCCTGGTGGCTGGTCTCGCTGCTGCTTGGGCCGATCGCCACGCTGTTGCTGGTCCTGCTGAGCCCCGCACCGCGCTTGCCCGTTGTGCCATAGCGCGGATGGGCAGCCCGCAATCGGGAACAGCCCCGCCTACGGGATGAACTTATAGCCGATGCTGTGCACCGTCACGATGTGTTGCGGGTGCTTGGCGTCGGTTTCGATCTTGCGGCGGATCGAGACGATGTGATTGTCGACCGTCCGATTGGTCGGAAAGGCGTCGAGGCCCCAGATCACGTCGAGCAGCTTGTTGCGCTCCACCGGCTTTTCGGCGCTCTCGATGAGCATCTTGAGAATCTCGATCTCGAAGTGGCCCAGCGAGAAGGTCTGACCGGCGCGGACCACTTTGCCTTTGACCAGGTCCACCTCGGCCTCGCCGATCTTGAGAATCTTTGACATCGACGGCGCCAGGCCGGTGCGGCGCAGGGCGGCCTTGATGCGCGCCAGCAGCTCGCGGACGCTGAAGGGCTTGGTGACGTAATCGTCGGCGCCGGCCTCCAAGCCGCGCACAATGTCGATCTCCTGGCTCTTGGCGGTCAGCATCAGGATCGGCAGCGTGAACCCCGATTCGCGCATGCGCTTGCACACTTCCAACCCGTCGAGCTTGGGCAGCATGATGTCCAGCAGCATCAGGTCGGGCCGCTGCGCCTTGGCCAGCTCCAGCGCCTTGAGGCCGTCGCTGGCTTCGATCACCTGATAGCCCTCAAACTGCAGGTTATCCCGCAGACCCATCAACATGTCCGGCTCGTCTTCAGCGACCAGTATGCGTGCCATGTGCGTCTCCAGCAATTCGATGACGCTGAGACGCAGAGAACGCAGAGGAGATTTCGTTCTTGCTTGTAAGTTCTTTCTCAGCGTCCTCAGCGTCTCAGCGTCAAATTTTTTACGGAGCCGGCGCTAGTCCGGCCGCCGGTAAGAATATCCGAAATGTGCTGCCTTTGACCAGCCGCGACTCGACGTCGATCGATCCGCCATGGGCGTCCACAATGTGCTTGACCAGCGCCAGCCCCAGGCCGGCGCCGCGGCGCTGGCGGACGCGCTCGTCCGACGCGCGGAAAAAGCCCTCGAACAGCCGGGCGCGATCCTCGGGGCGAATCCCGATGCCGCGGTCATGGACCGAGATGAGCACGCCGCGGCGGCCGCGGCGCGTCTCATGGTCCACCTCGATCGACAGGAACCGGTCGTGATCGGAGTATTTCACGGCATTGTTCATCAAGTTCAGCAGGGCCTGGGCCACCGCGTCGGGGTCGGCCTCGATCGGCGGCAGGTTCGCCGCCAGCCGCAGGCGATGCTCGAAATGCTCGCGGTCCAACTCGTGGCGATAGGCTTCGTAGGTGTCGCGCACGATCTGGGCGATGTCCACCGGCCGAGATCGGTAGATGCGCCGCCCGGCATCGATCCGCGAGAAGTCCAGCAGGTTGTCGATCAGGTTCGTCAGCCGCGTGCTTTCGCGCGCGATGATCGCGTAGTACTCGCGGGCCTTTTCGGGTGAAGCGACCCGTTCGCCCAACAGCGTTTCGCCAAACATGCGGATGAGCGCCAGCGGCGTCTTCAGCTCGTGCGATACATCGGCCACGAAGGCGCTCTTGAGTTGCGAGAGCGCCATCTCCCGCCGCGCCACGCGCGCCAAAGCCCACATCACGCCCAGCACGGCCGCCAGCGGCAGCACGGTGATGAGGGCCTGGATCGCCACCTGGCGCCGCACAGTGCGATTCAGGTCGGCCACGAACGCGTCGGTCGGCGCCAGCATCCAGAATGATAGCGGTCTTTCGAGCGGTTCGGTCCAGATGCGGTCCACGTTGCCGGACTCGATCAACTCGATGCGCGGCTGCCGCTGGCGCTGCAGAATGGGTGCGATCACGTCCTGCCGCAGCTTTTCTGTATCCAGGATCGCGGCTGCCACGCGCGGTTGTGTGGCGCGCCGCATATCCAGCTCGGCCAGCAGCACAGTTTTTCCGTCCCACCCGGCGGTGACGAACGAAAGTCGATCGATGGTTGCCGGCTGCGTCGCGGCGCGCTGCCAGTGTGCACGGAGTTCGGCCTGGAGCAGTTGCTCGAGAGATGCACCGCGCGCATCGTCGGCGGCCGCAGCGTCTGCCCGAAGGAATTGGGTGCCATCAAAGAGCACGATCGGACCGAGCCAGCGCTCAAAATCTCCCGCGTCCTGGCGCGCGGGGAGTACTGGCGGCGGGGCCAGCGCGGCCTCGCGGAGTCTTGCGGTGGATTCCTGATAAAGGCGGTACCGGATCGCCAGCTTGACGACGCGCGCCTCGTAATGCGCTCCGTCCAGCAGCATGTCGCGCGTCGTCATGGCCAGCGCGACGGCCACAATTAGCCCGAGCCCGGCCGCCAGCAACGCCAGTACGGCCGCGGCAATCCCGGCTTTGGACCAGGGCACCCAACGTTGTTTCTGTGTGACTGGCACCGGCCGATTGGCTCGCTCTCGCGGAACACGTCCGCACAGTCATCTTACGCCCACGGACGCGTCATGACTCGCGCGCTCGTCCCGGCGCGCCGTGATGCGGCCGCGCGCGGGCCCGCGGCACCAGCCGCATGAGGGATTCGCGATAATCCGCCAGCCGCGGCGCGGGCGACCGGCGGTTCGTCGAGTTCGGCCGCGCTTTGGCGATGCACACGATATCGATGCCGGCCGGCAGCTCGTGGCGCCCGAGCCGGAACGCCTCGCGGATCAGCCGGCGTATACGGTTGCGCTGCACGGCATTCCCAACGCGCCGATGGGCGCGGATTCCCATTCGCGTCAGCTCCTGCTGGTTTTCATCGACGTAAACGAGCAGATAGCGATCTTCGGCACGCCGGCTCACCGACAGCACGCGCGCAAAATCGCGGTCTAGTTTCAGGCGCGCGCTGCGGGGCAAGGTGAGCCGCTGCTGCATGATTGCTCCGCCCGGGATGCCAATGTCCGCGGATTCTCCGAAATCCACGTGATCGCGGTCACCACGCTGGTATCGGCCCCGCCCGGGGGATAATATTATGCTGGACCCTCGCGGCTGCCGACATTCAAGAATCGGCCGGCTCCGCGAGATCGAAGGCGGTCCGGCCGCACTGGGAGGCATCCATGACACGTTTATCTCAGCGCAACAGTCCGGCCAATCATAAGCGCCGGGCCTTCGTCGGTGTCTTTCTCGCCCTGTTGAGCGGTGTTCCGGTGTATTCCCAGATTCCGCGGCAGGCCGGCACGGCTCTGGATGCCAGCAACCGGATCGGCAGCGGCTC
>DASXUA010000717.1:0-13284 GCA_036505095.1 Phycisphaerae bacterium | reverse complement strand
GAGCGGTTCCGCTTGCGGATTTCACTGATGAGAACCTGCTTGTCGGCCGAGGTGCTCAGTTCAGGGCTCGTCATGCGGGCGTACATCGGAGTGCTCCAGCGTACGATTCTGACGGCATATCGGCAAATCCAAAAAACGACTTGAGCTTGCGGCGCGCCGCCTCGGCGGCGCTGGTGCCGGTCGAGCGGCCGTTGGTTGACCACACCGCCCCCCGGAACTATATCTTGCCGCATGGCCATACAGTTTCAGTGTCCTGGCTGTCGGCAGCCCATCGAAGTGGACGATGTCTGGGCCGAAAAGCTGGTGGCGTGCCCGTACTGTCGCCAGACGGTGACCGCGCCCGCGCAGACGACACTCGATGCGAGCGAATCCATCACTGCGGCGCGACCGATGGCTCCCGTGAGGGGCTATTCACCGGAGGGCGCGCCACAACCGTGGCCCACCCCCGTTGCGACGCGCGGCAACCTCGTCGCGCTTGTCGGCTTTGGATTGTCCATGGCGGCCACTCTCCTGCTGATGATCGCCAAGCTTGTCAGTAGCCCGCACACGGCGGAGGCGCAGCGCTTCTACGTTCCTGGCAAGAGCATTATGCAGGCACAGCGCGAGATGCTCGATTTCTATGGCGGGAATATCCCGAGTTGGCTGGTTGCGGCCGGGCTTCTCTGGCTTTTCAGTCTGGGAATCTGGTTGGCGGCCTTGATCTGCAGTCTGATCGGTCTACGTGGACCCCATCGGCGCGCGTGGGCGGCAGCGGGTCTGATACTCTGGGGCGTGTACCCGCTGTTGTTCTGCCTTCCATTCTGAGCTGACGTATCGGCGCGCGCCACGCGGAGACCTATTGCTCGGCGGATGGTTCTGGCAGCGCCCGCACGTACTGCTTCATTTTCGGGTTCATCAGCGCGTCGAAGCCGTTGGACTTCATCTCGCGGAAGGCCTGCTCCGGCGACCAGCGCTCGTGGTAAATGCGGTACAGCGCCACCATCACCCCCGTCCGCTCGGTACCATGCGCGCAGTGCACCAGCACGGGCAGGTTCGCCGGATCGTTGAAGAGCTGCAGGAAGCGCTGCACGTCGTCCGGGCTGGGCGTATCACCGCGATCGATGGGGATGTCCACCAGGTTGATTCCGTTGTTGCGGGCAAAGGTTCGCGTCTGTTGATCATCGACGTGGAGAGTCCGCAGGCGCACGATGGTCCTCAAGCCGGTCTCGGCACGGATGGTCTGCAAGTCTTCCAGGTTGGGCTGGCCGCTGCGCAGCAGGACGCCCTCGTCAACCACAGACCACGATGTGGGCGCCAGACAGCCGCTCGTCATGAGCAGGGCGACGATGAGTGTAAGCGGCAGCGCGAGCCGCCGGGGCATAAGTCTCGTCATACGTTCTCGCGAATTCGGCGTCCTGTGATCGGCGGAAGTTTCCGCTTGGTTAGACATCTTCAATCTATCTGAAGTCTAAGCGGCCGCCGCAGCCGGACCCATCGGGCAGGAACCCCAAAATTGCGGCGGCCTCAGCGGCTGCGCGAACGGAGCAGCCTCTGCCGCAAAGGCGAGCGCTGGTACGGCATGTGCAGAAAGACAGGCGGCCTTGATGCACCAATGACATAATGGAGTACAACTATGGATCGCACAGACTATCCAACAACCCCCGAAAGAGGTCATGAACCCGAGCCGCATCGCGACCCGCTCAGCGGCACCCCGGGCGCGCATCCGCTGGGAGTGGCCGGCGGTGCTCTGGGCGCCGGGATGGCGGGCGCAGCCATAGGCGGCGCCATCGGCGGTCCGGTCGGTTCGCTGGCCGGCGCGGTGGTGGGGGCCGTGGCCGGCGGCGTGGCCGGCAGTGCGGTCGCCGAACGGCTTCACCCGACGGTGGAACGTGAGTATTGGCGCGAGCATTTCGTTGATCGGCCGTACGTCGAGAAGGGCTCGCCCTTCGAAGACTACGAGGAGGCCTACGAGTTTGGCTGGGAGAGTTGGGCGCTGCATGCGCCCGAAGGTCTGACCTTCGAAACCGCCGAGCCGCAGCTTCAGCGCGAGTGGGAGCAGTTCGGAGCCGCGAAGCTGCCGTGGTCACGCGCCCGCTATGCGGCGCGCGACGCTTGGCTGCGCCTGGAACATCGGCGTACGCCGCCGGCGTAGGCCGGACCAAGAGAACCGCCAAGACGCCGAGATCGCCAAGAGAATTGACTCGGCGTCTTGGTGCCTTGGCGTCTTGGCGGTTAAGAGCCTATTCACGATCACCACGCTGAGATAGATTCGACGCTAAAATACGCGCTATGCGAAACATTGCCGTAATCGGCGCGGGAACGATGGGGGCGGGAATCGCTCAGGTGGCCGCAGCACACGGATGCAACGTATATCTGCTGGATGTCTCGCGCGAGGTGCTGGATCGCGCGTTGACCTCTATCGGCGAATGGCTGGCGCGGGCTGTGGCCAAAGGCAAGCTGACGGCGGCCGAGCGCGACGCGACGTTGGCGCGCGTCATCCCGACCGAACAGATGCGCGCTTTGAGCGCCGTCGAGCTGGCCATCGAGGCCGTCGTCGAGCGGCTCGACGTCAAACGGCAGATTTTTCAAGCGCTCGAGGCGCATACGCCCGGCAGTGCCGTCTTCGCGACGAATACCTCATCGCTATCGGTTTCGAAGATCGCCGACACCGTTTCCGACCCGACCCGCGTGATCGGCCTGCATTTCTTCAATCCCGCGCCGCTCATGCCGCTGGTCGAAGTGATCGCCGGAATCAAGAGTGACCCCGAAGTTCTGGACAGTGCCACGCAGATCGTGCGCTCCTGGGGCAAAGTGACCGTGCGGGCCAAGGACACTCCGGGCTTCGTCGTCAATCGCGTGGCGCGCGGGTTTTATCTGGAGGCGCTGCGCATGCTGGGAGAGGGCGTGGCCGACATCCAGGCGATCGACGCCAGTATGCGCGATCTGGGCGGTTTCAAGATGGGTCCCTTCGAGCTGATGGACCTGGTCGGGCTTGACATCAACTACGCCGTCAGCACTTCGGTGTGGGAGCAGCTCGGCCGACCGCCGAACCTGACGCCGCATCCCATCCAGCAGCAACTCGTGGAGCAAAAGCGGCTGGGCCGCAAAACCGGCCGCGGGTTTTATCGGTACGACACGCGAACCCCGGCGCCGGACGTGCAGCCGGAGGGCAGCGCTCGGCCTCCGCCGGGCGCAGTCATGCTGGCCGTACAGGCCTTCTGCGCGCGTGCCACCGAGAGATCCGCGGCGGACGCCCAGAAGTACATCTTCGCGCGCATCCTGGCGACGATCATGAACGAAGCGACGCTGGCGTTCGACGAAGCCGTGGCAACCGCCGACGACATCGACATTGCGATGGAGCAGGGTGCGAATTACCCGCTGGGGCCATTGAAATGGGCGCAGCGCATCGGCCGGCCCGCAGTGGTCGCGCTGCTCGAGGCACTGAATGCCGCATCAGCCGACAAACGCTTCACGCCGGCCGCGTCGCTGGTCGCTGGACGCTGAGCCCGGCGGAAACCGGCGAACGAATACGTGCAGCTCATTCAGCGCCGGCGCGCAGACGCTGCAAGGTTGAATCCAATCGGTCGAGGTCTGAACGCGATATCGCAGGCCGGCCACGCAAGCGCTCCAGCTCACGCTGACCGAAGGCCAGAGCCGCTTCTGGGTTACCGCTGACGGTGAGCGTTTCGACCAGACGGATGATGGTGCGGACGTCGTCGGGCTTCAACTGCAGCGCGATGCGGTAATGCTGGATGGCCTGCGGCCAGCGCGACTGCCGCGCCAGTTCTTCGGCCAGCGCGAAATGAGCGCGTGCAAAGCGGGGCGCCACCGACACGGCGCGTTCGTACGCCGCAATGGCTTCATCGGGGCGGTCAAGCTTCTCCAGGGCGGCGCCGAGCGCGGCCCAGGCTTCGTGCGCTTCGGGGTTGATTTGAGTCGCGCGCCGCTGGCATTCGAGCGCTGCGGGATAATCGCCCTGGCGGTGGAGCAAGACACCCAGGTTGACATGGGCAATCCAAGCTTGCGGATTGCGCGCCAGAGTATCGCGCCACAGCGTTTCCTCATCAGCATAGCTGAAGGTCTGCATCCAGGTGAACAGTGCCAGCACGCACAGGCCGAGTCCGGCGATGGCTTTCGGCAGCCAGCCCGCGCGGATCGCCAGCGGCAGGTATTGCGTTGTTCGCAGCGCCACGCCGGCCAGCAGCGCGATGAACCCGATGCTGGCGATGTATTGAAAATGGTCCGCCACGAATGAGTACCGCATCGGGAAAACACTGATGAAGCCCAGCGCAGGGACGAGCGTCAGCGCGAAGAAGGCGATCGCCACGAACGGCCAGCGGCCGATGCGCCGCCGCGCGTGCAGCAGTATCAGGAGTACCAACAGCGCACTGGCCGGCGCGATGTAGGCGAGAATCGATGACGCGTCGAGCGACCAGCGCGGGTAGATGAAGGTCAGGTTCGCCGGCCAGATCAGTTTTTCGGCATAGAACCACAGGGCGCGCCCGGCAAGGATGATGCGCTGCGCCAGACTGAGATCGAACTCGGCCCCGACGGCGCCGACCCGATGGTGTTCGTACCAAACGGTGACCGACGCCATCCCCAGTCCCACGATGACAAAGGGCACGAGAAGCATGAGCCAGCGGCGCGTGAACGGACGCCCGCGCGCCCAGCGGACCAGGAATAGCGCGACCGGCAGCGAGCACGTGATGGTCTTGCTCAATAGTGCCGCGGCGAATAGCACGAGCGCGGCGAAGTAGCTGCCGGACGAACCTTCGTCTTCAAACCGCAGGAAGCTGCGAAACGCCAGCAAGTAGAAGCACAGCGACAGCACGTTCTTGCGCTCGGTGATCCAGGCAACCGATTCCACGTGCACCGGGTGCACGGCAAAGATCGCCGCCGCCAGCCAGGTGCCGCGCACTCCCAAGCGCGCCAGCAATCCCGCCAGCAACAGCGCGTTGGTTGCATGCAACGCGACGTTGACCAGGTGATATCCCGCGGGCGCCAGGCCCCAAAAGTGATGCTCGACCCAAAACGTGGTGAAGACCAGCGGGTAGTACTGCGGGCAGTCGGCGCTCAACCAGATACGTCCGAGTCCGCCCGGCTGCGTGATGGCCGGGTTCTGAGTCAGATACAGGTCGTCGTCCCAAATGTACCCGCTGAAAAACGTTGGAAAGTACGCCGCGATTACCAGCCCGAAGAGCAGCGCTGCAGCGGCCACGGATTCAAGCCGCCGGCGGGAAGTGCCGACTTGAACGGGAAGCGTCGCACTCACGATCACAGCCTAACGGCGCGCTGCGTCGCGGCAAAACCCGCGCGTTTCTTGGATGACTGGCCACTTCGCTCAGGGCATCCAGGGCGGGTACAATAGAGGCGGGAAGAAATTTTCGATTGACTTCGGGAGTTTAGAAGGCGGGTACGAAACGGATGTCAGGGAAGCTGGCCATTCTTGTGGCGCTGCTGCCGATCGTCGGTTATCGGCTCAGCTATGCGTTTTGCTGAGGGCACCCGCTTTCGCCGCTCGGTCCGAGCGCGATGGTGCTGGGCACGCCGGCCGCATTAATCGCTTCACTGCGGGCGCTGCGGCATGCGCCGGACCGGACGTTCGCTCGAATCGCCCTGGCGCTCAGCGTGTTTGATCTGATCGGACTGGCGCTCCTCCTGATCGGCGTGCTCGCGATGTGAGTCCAAGGCGGGCGGGACGCCCGCCCCCTACGGCAGGCTGCCGCCGCTCCAGCTTTCCAGGAAGCTGGCCGGGGTGCCCGACGGAGCTTGCAGCATGACACCTGTCACACCGGATGTGAGATTCGTGTCAGTCGCCGTCAGAATCACGTTGCCGTCAATCAGCCCGCGAATCATGCTGCCCTGCACTTTGATGCGCACGATGCTGCCGGTGATGAGCGCCGGTCCGGAACCGGACGTCAGCAGCACGCTAGAACTGCCGGAAAGCATGCGCCGCAATTCATATAACGTCGGGCCGGCGCGGCGGAAGCTATAGGCCGCGAAGGTGGAGACGCTCTGCCGGACGTTGAGCTGGAAGTTGTTGCTCGGATTCCAAGCCGCGGAAATCTCCCCCTGACAGAACTGATTGGCTCCGAAGGTGGAGCCCTGCCAGACCCCCAGCGTGACTCCGCCCGACGTGCAACCCAGATCGCTGGCGGCGATGATCCCCAGCGAGCCGAAAAGTACCTGCCAGTTCGGTCCGAGCGTCGGGCGTTCAAAATCATCGAAGGCCGGGTCCAGATTCGGCGGAGGGCCAGTGAACACATTCTGAAACGCGGCCGCGTCGACCAGATCGGTGTCATTGTCCACATCGGAACGCGCACACCCGCAACCCGCGCCTGAAGCGATACCCGGTCCGCTCACGCAACCAGCGAAAGTTGCGTAATCGGCCAGAGTCACGCTGCCGTCGCCGTTGCAGTCGGCGAAGGGAACCGGCGACTCGCCTGCGACGAACCACGGGGCGCTGAAGGGCGACGTCAACATGAAGTTAAGCAACATGCTGCCGACTTTCGTCTCGCCCGAGGTGGATGGGTGCGTACCGTCGTTGTCCATGTCTGCGCAGAGCCAGATCAGCCCATCGCTGCGCGGCACCAGGCCGTCAGCCCACAGGTACGGACCCCAGGCGATCCACGGAACGACCGAGTTGTAATCCATGTTGCCGGCATGCGGCTCCATCGGCCCGCCCGCCGCTTGATTGATCTGCGCCTCGATGAGCCATTTGACGGCCAAACCGGATTCGTAAGCATATGGCTCGGGATTCAGCGTGCTCGACGCGTAACCGGCGTAGATGCGGCTGCTGAAGAAAGCGATCTTGATGTTGGGATATCGCACTTTCAGCGCGCGACTGATGTTGCCCATCTGCGTCAGCAGCGTGTAGGCATCGGCATTGGCCGCCGGCAGTGAGACGGTCGGCTGCGGATTGGCGACTTTGACCCAGGCGATCTGCACCTGCGCTTCGGTCAGGCCGAGCGGGGCGAGTTCCTGATCGCGGATGCGATCGTAGTTGGCGTCGCTCGGAGAATCCCAATAGGCCGCCGACTGTCCGCCGAGCGCGCCGTTGATGATCTTCAGCGTGGTCGTATTCACCTGCGAATCTGCCAGCGCCTGGCCGACGAAGCTCCAGGAGTTGCAGTCCTGCCCGCCCTGCTGGTTGCAGAATTCCTGCGTGGTGTTCGACATACCGATCGAGAGCAGGATGTACTTTCCCGTCGGGCTGGGATTGCCGGCCGTGTCGAGCGGCTGGATCGCCGAAGCTCGGGCGAGGCCTTCGTTCTGGTGCGCCGCCGGTACGACATTGGAGCCGCCTGGGTACAGCCCGCCCTGAAACTGGCCCAGATACAAGGCGGTGCCCAGATCGTTGAGCGGCGTGAATCCGACCGATGTTCCGTTGCAATTGGACGACCGGGCCGGAGCGACCGGGCCCGCGACGCACCCGAGGAGCAAGACGAGTCGAACAAACTGCGATCGGGCCTTCATTTCCATTCTCCAAGCCTGATTATAGCGTAACGCTCGCCAGCCTCTGAAATTGCCGTCGCCTACGTATTTTCCACGAGCAGCGTGGCCATATCGTATACTTCACGCATCCGAATCTGGACACGATAGCGCGCGGAGATGGACGGCGCGCGCAGTGCCGAATCGCATCGGAGGTGCGCCGCGCCAGATTGAGGCTCACAAGACAGGAGCGGGAACATGTTCGTAGTATCCCAGCATCGGATCCAGCGTCGCGGCGCGCGGGCGCGTAGCGCCGGCAGCTTGCCGGCATGTACCGCCGGCATCCTGCCGGCAAGTCAGCGCCGCGGCGCCGCGGCCGTCATGGTGGCCGTCAGTTTGGTCGCGCTGTTGTCGGTGGCCTCGTTGACCGTGGACGTCGGCAGCATGTATCGCGCGCGCAACGAGCTGCAGCGTTCGGCCGACTCGGCGGCCATGGCCGGTGCCTGGCGACTGCTGGATGCGCAGCAGCTTCAGGGCACACCGAACATGACGCAGGAAATAGCGGCAGCGCGCGCCGCGGCCGTGCAATATGCCGCTCTGAATCACGTCATGGGCGCCGCGCCTGTGGTCGACCCGCAGGCCGATGTGACGGTCGGCTACATCTACGATCCGATGAATCCGGCCGAGCCGATTTCTTTCGGCAATCCGAACCAATTCAACGCCGTGCGCGTTTTGGTGCATCGCGATAACATCCGTAACGGACCACTGAATCTCATGTTTGCCCGCATTTTCGGGCAGCAGACGGCGAACGTGCACGCCGAGGCCACGGCCGTGTTCAAGAACGGCGTCGTCGGTTACCACGTCACGCCCCAAACCGGCAATGCTTATCTTCTGCCTTTCGCGGTGAAAGTTAGCTTCTGGAATGACTTGCTGGCTGGCACCTTCACCACCGGCGACCATTACCGTTACGACACCCAGAACGGTCAGGTGACGATCGGTCTGGATAGCATCAACGAGATGAACATCTACCCGGGCAACGGCGGGAACGGTCAGTTGCCGCCCGGTAACTTCGGGACTGTCAATATTGGGCCATCCAGCAACAGCACCGACCATCTGATTTCTCAAATCCTCAACGGCGTGACCGCCGAGGACTTCTCGTATTATCCGAACGGGGAACTGGTCCTTGGACCGAACGGCAACGTTCCGTTGACCGGTGATACCGGCCTCAGCGCGGCGGTCAAGGATGCGCTCACCGCGATTGTCGGCCAGCCGCGCGCCATTCCGCTCTTCAGCACGGTCAGCGGTCCGGGTAACAACGCCACGTTCACCATTGTCGGCTTTGCCGGGATTCGAATCATGCACGTCGAGCTCACCGGCAATCCCAAGGAGGTCATCGTTCAGCCGTCGTTTGTCGTGGACAACTCCGCGATCTCGGAACCGGGCTCTGGTTCGAGCTCTTTCATCTACGAGCCGGTGCGGCTGATCCGGTAGCGCTGCACCCCACCTCGCAGTCGCGGCATGCTCACGGGAGGCGGGTAAGTATGCGCTCGCGGCGCCAACATGGCCATCCCGGCTAAAGCCGGTGAGGCCATGCCACCGGCCGTCATTTTGCCGTGCATTTTGACGGCAAGGTATACAACCTCCGAAAGCCATATTCCGGACCTCTGCGTCCGAATTCATCGCCGGCCGTAAACAGAAACGTGGCGGCGCGCGTCTATTCTGCGGGCAAAGAGATCCGGCCGGCGATGCGGATGGAGCGATCCAGCGATGGGAGCCGCGATGAGTCGGCCGGTGGGTCGCCCCCATCAGCGGCCGCCGATTCCGCCGCTGGGATCGAGGCCTTTGGCGGTGAGCGCGAGGCGCTGGTCCGGCTGGCGTATCGCTTCTGCTGGAACTGGGCCGACGCCGAGGACGCCGTGCAGAGCGCATTCGTGATCGCCGCCGCCCGCTCTGATCAGATCAGACAGAGCGGCAAGGCTCTGGCGTGGCTGCGCTCCATCGTCGTGCGGCAGAGTCTTGAGCGCGTCCGGCGCGCAAAACGGGAGCGGCGCGTGCAGCTTGCAACGATCCGCCCGGCCGCTGCGCAGTGCGATCGCGATCCGACCGCCGCGGGCGAGTTGGCCAGTATCCTGCGCGAGCTGCTGCCGCTGGTGCCCGAGCGGCCGCGAGTCGCGGTCGTGCTGCGGCATTTGGAAGGCATGGATTATGAGGAGTTGGCCGCCGTGATGGAAATCGAACCGAGCACGGCGCGCGTCCTGGTCCGCAACGGACGCGAACGCCTGCGCGAGTTGCTGCTGGAGCGCTATCCGGAGTGGGCCGGCGAAGGACGAACGCCATGAGATGCGATGAAGCGCGCGAGTGTTGTCACCTGCAAGCGGACGGCGAATTGCCCGCCGCGCGCGCGGCCGAACTCGATGACCATCTAAGCGCCTGCCTGGAATGCCGAACGTTCGCGCGGCAGATGCAGTACCTGACTGGCGGGCTGGACGAATTGCGGCACGTGTCAATGAACTCCAGCGAGCCGGTCCACCTTGTCATCCCTCACCTGGCGGCGCGCGGGCGCTGGATGCTGGCCATGTCGAGCATGGCAGCCGCGGTTCTAGCAGCCGTTGGATTGAGCCTGCTGGCCCATGGTACACGGCGCGAGCCTCTGCGGGCTCATAACCCGCCAGTGCTCGCTGACGTCGATACGACCGAACCCGTCGTCACTCTGACGGGTGACAGCTTGGAACGGTATGTGGCGGTCGCACAAAGAACGTCACAGGTCAACGTGCACGTGGTTTGCCTGTTTGCAGTCGTGACGCCAGCCACAGGCGATGGTGGCGACTACAAGCCGGAGCATCATTCCGGTGACGAGACCGGCATGTGAATAAGGAGCAAAGCAAATGATGAAATCCAGTTTGTACACCCGTGCGCTCTCGCGCGCCGTGGCGATTCTGGTAGTCACTCTCGGCGGGTCCGCGAGGGCGCAAACGGCCAAAGAGCAGACAACGACGCCCGTGGCCGCAGCCACGACACAGCCCGAGGCGGAGCGCACCTCAACGCTGGTCATCGTGCTCAAATACGCCGAGCCCGAAGTGATTGCCCGGGTAGTTGCGCAAACCATGTCGGGGCGCGGAGTCAAAATCGCCGTGGATGAGCGCAATCGTACGCTGGTGGTTTCGCCGACGACGCGGGACGTGCTGGGCGAGATCAGGAAACTGGTCGAAGAGCTTGATTTGCCCTCGCAGGGCCCGCCACTAAGACCGCAATATTTCAGCGTGCCGAGTGCGTTCGCCAACAAACTGATGGATGCCGGGAGAATCGTATTATCCGAGCGCGCAAAGGTCTCGTGGGCCGACAACCTGATCGTCGTGCTGGGCACAGAGGAAGATCATCGCGCGTTTTCCGAACTCGTGAAGCGCGCCGAGGACGCGCGCGGGCGGACGGACGGGGGCGTTCACGGTTACCAAATCTCGGTTTTCTTTTTGAAATGCCAACTGGGGACGGGCAAGGCGGGCGCACCGGCAGCGGCGTTGCCGGAGGGCTTGCAGAAAGTAGCCACGGCACTGGCCGAGAGCGGGTTTCAGCGTCCGCAGATGCTCGCGCCGCTCACGGTCTACACGGCCGACAAATTCGACCTGCACGGCGCAGCGCCGGAAATCGAACGCATTACGCTATCCGGAACCGCCGGCGCGTCGCCGGATGGTCGTATGGCGGAGCTGCATATCACCGCCGAGCTGACGGCCAGAGTCCTAAAGGGCGAGACAGCGCTCGCCTCCGGCGAAAAGGTGCCCCAGTATGAAAGCCGGCAGATCTTCGGCATCTCGACGGGGTTGCAGGCCAAGCTTGGTGACTACCTGGTGCTGGCGGCCTCGCCGACGCAATCGAGCGAGGACGCTATCGCCCTCGTCGTGCGCGTGACGGCCGCGCCGTAGCGATCTCCTGGAAAACTGGCCGAGCATATCAGAACCCCCCACGCGAGTGGGGGGTGACCTTCGCGCGTTGATGGACTCGCCGCAGGATGCAGCTCGTCGGCGCGCGACTCGGCGTCACTTCCCGAATATCGCTGAGGCGGGCTTTCCAGCACCGACCAATTCGAGTAACGGGAGCACCTCAACGCGCTCGCCCAGCGCGTAGCGGCGCTGCCCGGGATAAACTACGATCAGTCGGTCCAGTTTGAGGTCACCCAGCGCGACGCGCATCGAGGGCGTCAGAGTCGGCGCGTCCACGCGTTTGCATTCCACACCCACACGCCGGCCACGTATGAACAGCAGGAGGTCCAGTTCGGCCCCTTGATGGGTCCCCCAGAAATAGGCTTCGTCGGGCTGCAGCGCCTTCAGCACTTCCTCGACCGCGAAGCCTTCCCAGGAGGCCCCCACCTTGGGGTGACGTTCGAGTTCCTGCTGATTGCCGATCCCCAGCAGCGCGTGCAGCAGGCCGCTGTCGCGGACGTAAACCTTGGGCGACCGCACCTGGCGCTTGCTCAGGTTCTCAAACCACGGTGGCAGTTGCCGCAGCATGAAAACGCCCGTCAGGAGATCGAGATAACGCCGCACGCTGGCTTCACTGACGGCCAGGGCGCGCGCCAGTTCGGCGCCGTTCCAGGTTTGCCCATGATAATGGGCCAACATGTTCCAGAAGCGCCGCAGCGCCACGGCCGGAACCTGAATGCCGAGTTGCGGGATGTCGCGCTCCAGGAAGGTCTGAAGGAACTGGCGGCGCCAAGCCACGGAATCAGCCTCAGTTCTGGCGGTGTAGGCCAGCGGGAACCCGCCTCGCCGCCAGAGTCGGCCTTGGGCGTTCCGGCCAAGGTCGCTCAGTCGAAAGCCCTCCAGGTAAACGGTTTCCAGGCGCCCGGCCAATGTTTCAGAGGACTGCTTGAGCAGATCGGGCGAGGCACTGCCGAGGATGAGAAACCGCGCCGGCAGCGGCTTGCGATCCGCCAGGATGCGCAACAGTGGAAACAATTGCGGCCGGCGCTGGATTTCGTCGATGACGACCAGTCCTTTGAGGGGGCGCAGCGCGGTATCCGGCTCGCTCAGCCGGGCTAAATCTCGCGGGTCTTCCAGGTCGAAGTAATTCAGGGAGTTCGCCGGAACGAGTTGCCGCGCGAGTGTGGTCTTGCCGCACTGGCGCGGCCCGAGCAGCGCGACCACACGGCTCCGCCGCAAAGCAGCGCGCACCAGGGCGATATCTGTTTTGCGATCGATCACGCGGCAGACCGTATACCATGAAATTCCGCCAGGCAATGGCGGAATTTCATGGTACGGTAGAAGCCCGGGAACGGTCGCGCCGCGCGAGTGGTGCCGCGAGGTTCTCCCGCCTGGGTCATGGCGCTACGCGCGGGCCGCGACGGTGGCGCCGTTGAACACCTGCGTAGTGTTGGTGCCGTTCAGCAGTTGCACTTCGCGCAGGAAGTCCTGCGTGTTGACGACCACACCGCCCGGCTCGCTGCTGCGGTTGACGTTGTAACGCGGCCAGTTGGCCGGCTGGTTGGCCGTGCCGTCGTTGACGCGCTGCACGAGCCAGAGCAGGTCCTGTGTGTTGACCGTGCCGTCCAGGTTCGTGTCGCCCGGCAGGAACTGGTATTGCAGCTTCTGACCCGGCGTAGTGCCCAGGAATGTAAACGTCGTGCATTCGCGCGGCGGGATCGAGCCGCTGAGTGTGAGCACAAACTCGTGCGCCGCCGCACCGCCCGCGACGGCGGTCACGCTCGGGCAGTCGGTCGGACCGTTGCCGGCGCTGTCGGTACACTCAATGCCGATATTCGTAGGAAGCGGGGCCGGCGAAGGCGCGTTCGCGAAAGTCACGCTGATCGTCGCGCAGGTGTACGCCCCTCATCCGGCGTGCCAGCGACGCCGATGGACTGCGGCTCCGCCGCGGCGGAGGCGG
>DASXUA010000716.1:0-14026 GCA_036505095.1 Phycisphaerae bacterium | reverse complement strand
AGCTGTCAAAATCCAACCCCGGCCGCAGGCTGGATAATCGCCGCGGATGACTTCATCTGCCCCAATAACGCGACCATCGTGCGGGTATGCTGGTATGGAGTAGTCTCCGGACCCGCGCAGCTCAATCCGCCGCCGGCCGGGCAGGCGCCGCGCCGCTATCTCGTTCGCTTCTACAGCAACGACCCGCAAATCTGCAAGCCGGATGTTTTGTTGTTCACGGCTTGCGTGAAGCCGTCGAACATGATGGTCAGTAATGATTGCCTCAACCGGCCTGTCTACCGCTTCTCGGCACCATTACCAACGCCGGGTTTTCAGGTCATGGCCAACGTGCACTATTGGCTGCAGATAAGCGAGATTGACGCCCTGAGTGCCAACCAGAACGTGGAAGATTTCCGCTGGTCGGGCTACCACCCTCCGGGGGCGAACCACGCCTTCTGTCCGGCCGCCCAGCATGGTGCGGGGGGCAATTTCTTCTGCCCGATCGCCGATGATTGTCCGCAACCGCACGAGGACGATCTGGCATTCTGCCTGTTCCAGCAGGCGATCGTGATCGGTGGCATCATGCTGCCGAATCCGGCCGTGCTGGCGGTTGACCTCATCAACCCCGGTAATGGACTGCTGGCGCAGACCCTGAACGGCCAGACTGACGATGACGGCGATTTGGTCCTCGTTCCCGAAAATCTGCCGGACGGTTCGTACCACCTGCGCATCCGCGGCATGGGCATGGTGCCCCAGATGAGCATGATGCCGGTCTCAATCGCTGACGGCACTGAAACGGCATCGAGCTTCTTCGACATCTTTCTGGAACTGCCCCTTGGCGATCTGGACGGCGATGCGTCCGTGACGCTGCACGATTACGCGCAGCTTCAGAACGGTTTCACCGGCCCGTGACGAGCTCGCGTGCTGGAAGCCCGCTGGGTGCGCGAAATCCATGCACGTGGTTGCCAACACGCCATAGAACGGAGGCAAAGCCTGGCGTAGAATGAAATCCGCGTTCTGAACCGCGAGCGTTAGCGAGCGCGAGGCACTGCAGCCGAAGCCGCTCTCTGACGCTCGCGGTTCAGAGCGCGCGTTTCGTTCAGAGCCACGAGCGTGAGCGAGCGTATTCGGCGTCGGCCTGCCGTGAACGGTCCATGCCGCTCCCTTACGGTCGCGGTTCTGATCCGCGAGCGTCAGCGAGCGCGCCAGGCGCGCGCGCGACAGGAGTACCACATTGGCAGCTACAAGAAGCAAGAGCCGTGCCCGCCGCGATGGCCAGGTCACCGCCAAAAAAATCGAAGGCCTGGTCGACGAGATCGTCTCGTCCGCCAAGGCCCGCAAGGACCCAGCTATTGATATCCCGCTGCGCACCCTCTCGAACGCCCGCTTCGATCCGAAGAAACGGATCATCGAAATGGGCAGCGCCAAGCAGGAGCGGGCGTTCTTTAACATGTCGCAGGCCAAAAGCTTCATGCAGACCGTGCTGATCGCCAGCGGCTGCAAGCAGCTCATCGATGAGGACAAAACGGTCAGCATCCGCGGCTTGTATTACCGCACCAAGCACACCATCCGCGGCACGAACGAAAAGACTTTTAATGATCAGGGCGAGTCTGATCCAATCATTGAGGACGTGGAAGTCGCGCTGGGTGCCCTGCGCGAGGAGTTGCACGTCTTCGCCGAGAATAAAGGCAGTATTGCCGGCAACTTGACCGTCGTCAGCCGCGGCGACACGATCGATCTGCGTCGCATGGGCGCCGGCGGCATGTCGATCCCCAGCATCGTGGAACCCGATGTATTCGAGCTGCGCAAATGCGAGGCCGACTTCGTGCTGCACGTGGAAAAGGGCGCGGTCTGGCAACGCTTCAACGAGGACAAGTTCTGGAAGAAGAACAACTGCATCCTCACGCACGGCCAAGGCCAGCCCCCGCGCGGCGTGCGGCGCCTGCTGCACCGGCTGCATGACGAACTGAAGCTGCCGATCTACGTCCTGATGGATAACGACCCGTGGGGATACTACATCTATAGCGTCATCAAGCAGGGCTCGATCAATCTGGCATTCGAAAGCAAGCGCATGGCCGTCCCGGACGCTAAGTTCATCGGCGTGCGCAGCGCCGATTTCCAGGAGTTCGAACTTTCCGACGACGTCAAGATCGCCATCGATGACAAGGACATCAAGCGCGCCAAGCAGATCCTGTCGTATCCCTGGTTCACCGGTAAGAAAGATTGGGAGAACGAGATCGGCCTGATGCTGCGGCAGGGATTCAAGATGGAAGTGGAGTCACTGCTGACCAAGAGCATCAGCTTCGTCACCGAGACTTACGTCCCCCAGAAGCTCAAGCAGGCGAAGAGTTGGCTGGACTAGCGGATGCCCGAATTGCGATTTCCGATTGCCGATTTGACCGCATGATCCAGATCGTCGAGGGCGGGTCGGACGAGCAGATACAGACGATTCGCGCGCTGTTTCGCGAGTACGCGACCGGTCTCCAGCACGACCTGTGCTTTCAGGATTTCGAGTGCGAGTTGGCGACGCTGCCGGGCGACTATGCCCCGCCGCGTGGGCGCCTATTCCTGGCCACGGCGGATGAACTTGTGGGTGGCTGCGTGGCGCTGCGCCCGATCGAAGGCGACGTATGCGAAATGAAGCGCTTGTACGTGCGACCTGCCTACCGCGGCGGCGGCGTTGGCCGCGCCCTGGCCACGCGCGTGATCGACGAGGCGCGGCGCATCGGCTATGCGCGCATGCGGCTGGATACGCTGCCGGAGATGAGCGAGGCCGTCGCGCTCTACCGTTCGCTCGGATTCCGCGAAATACCGTCGTATCGTTACAACCCCGGTGTGCGGAGCCATATTCATGGAACTGAGTCTGCTCGATTGCACGTAAGCAGCCAGGTCCGCCGAGGCAGTTCAAAAAATGGCCCGAATGGCTGGCGCGAGCGCGGCGCAAAGGCACCGAGGCAATACCTCGTTGGAAAACGATCGCTCATCTAGCAGTCGGAAACTGGATGCTCAACGATTTCGATGACCTCAGCGGCGCGAGGGCTGACCCCGCGCACGATATTGCGTGCATCCGCACGGCGCGATTCGAGTTCATTGTGAATGACCGAAGCCCGCCGGTGCGCCGACTGCGCGTTGTTCTCGGGCATTCGGCAATCGCATTGACCGCCGGCATAGCAATCATACTGCTCGCACATGCATTATGCGGATCGATCGGCGAGTTCGCTGCCATGGTGCTATTAATTCCGGTTGCCGGCCAGGCTCACGAGATATGTTGGATCTTCCATGGACGGCGGCAACAACGCGCGAGGATCTGTGAACTGCAATCCGTCGATGCGCCCGGCGCGCCGCTGCCGGCCATCCGGATCCGATGCCGCGTGGCCGAGATGCTCGAATTCATGGGCCTGCACGATTTCGGCTTCGAACCCCTGTTGTTTCGATCGGCGTCACGGCACTTGCTGTTCGGCCCTCAAACGCGAGCCGGGCTGCTGGTTATGCTCGCCCTTCTCGCCGCCGTTGTTGTCATTTCCGGTCGCGTTCGAACGCGCTGGTGGCTGATGGTCTTCGCTCTCATCCCGCTGGCGGGATTGCTGGTGTGGGGACTCATTCGGCAACCAGCGTACTACCGCATCATCCCGGGCCGCGTGGACACACTCGATTTCTCCTGGAAATCCGAGCAGGCCTATGACTGTCGCACGGTGAGCCTCGAAGGCGCACGACTCCTGATCGACATGACGAGCACCGAGCGGTACATCACGATCTTCAGCGGCAACCTCCGCGGATCCTTCGATACTCGCGACGTCTACGACCCGCTCGGATTCGCGCTCGCCATCGTCCAAGGCGCCATCTCTACCGCGCAGACGCCGAGTGTTCCAGCCGACCGCCTGATAGGTTGAGGTGGTCGCGGCGGGAGAGAGCCACTGCCGCTCACACATTCAGCCGATACTCCAAAGAGCGCCCATCGCCATGCGACTGGATATAATATTGGGTGAGGGACCGCAAGATGCACATGCCTTTAATGCCGAGGTGGCGGGAAGGGCGACGGATGCGGCCGCGCCGGCGACGGCGGCTCAAGGCTATCGCCGTGCTGCCGACGCTGTTGACGCTCGGCAACCTCATCTGCGGCTTCGCGGCCATTCATTTCTGTCTGCGGGCCATGTACACGCTCGGGGCCGGCGTGACGCCGGATTTTCGGCTCACGCTCAACAACCCTTATCTGGAAATGTGGTTCCCCACGCACCTGGCCATCGGCGCTGGGCTGATTTTCCTCGGCATGTTCTTTGACATGTTCGACGGCTGGGCCGCGCGCGCCACGCAGCGCACCGGCGACTTTGGCGGCCAGCTTGACTCGCTGGCCGACGTCGTCACGTTCGGGGTCGCGCCCGCGCTGCTGGTGATTGCGGTGGTAACGAGTGCCGTTCCCCCGGCCGAGTTGACTATGTCGCCGCTGGCCTCTCACTGGGGCGGGCGCATCGCCTGGGTGTGCGCCGCCCTCTACGCCGCTTGCGCCGCGTTGCGCCTGGCGCGCTTCAACGTCGAAAACGAACACGCCGAGCAGGCGCACATGTCCTTCCGCGGTCTGCCGAGCCCCGGAGCGGCCGCCCTGCTGGCGTCGCTGGTGATCCTGCACGAAACAATGGGCCCGCTGCCCGGCCGCTGGCTGGTCCGGTCATTGCCGTTCTGGACGGGCGCGGCCGGGCTGCTGATGGTCAGCCGGATTCCATACATTCATTTTGCGAATGCGTTCCTTCGCGGACGGCGTTCGCTGCTGCACGTGATGTTGATCATTGCCGTGCTGGGCTTGTTCATCGCCTCGCCAGCACTGACCTCCGTTGCTGTTCTGATCGGTTACGTTCTCAGTGGTCCCGCGCTGTGGGTCTGGCGGCGATCTCGACGTGCGGCGCGCCCAGTGATCGAGGCGCCGCGCGCCCTCGCGCCTCAGAGCCCTCGCCCGGGCGATCACTGAATGCATGCAGTTCGTGAGTCGTTTCTGTTCGACGGGCGCGCCGTCGCGCGATTGCTAAACCCTGAACCCTGAACCCTCACAACCTTACCCCCCCCTCGCGGACTACGCTCTGCTGAGCGATTGCCATTCCAGCGCGCTGGTCTCGTGCGGCGGCTCGATCGACTGGTGCTGCATGCCGCGCTTCGACTCGGAGAGCTGCTTCGGGCGGCTGCTCGACTGGAACCAGGGCGGCTACTGGACCATCGCTCCGGCGGCGCCGCGGTTTGAAGTCGCGCGTCGCTACCTCGACGGCACGCTGGTGTTGGAAACGACCTTCCGCACGCCGGAGGGTGAGGCGCGACTGGTGGATTTCTTCGCCATGCGCCGCGGCGGGCGCGAGTTCCCGCACCGCCAACTCGTGCGGATCGTCGAAGGTGTCGCGGGCCGGGTGGAACTGTGCCTGTGCATTGCGCCGCGCTTCGATTACGGCGCCGTTCGCCCCTGGATCCGGCGCTACGGCCCATCTTTGTACGGTGCCATGGGGGGTGACGATGGACTCGTGATCACCAGCAACGCGCGCCTGGATATGCCGGACAAGCACACGCTCGCCGGCAGCTTCTCCATTGCAGCGGGTGAGCGCATCCGCGTCGGGATGTACTTTCGTCATCCCGAGCACGTCGATGCCGAAGCCCGGCGAATTCCCCCGGCCGAGCAGCTCGATCAACGCCTGGACGAGACCGTCGCCTGGTGGCGGCATTGGTCAGCGCGCGGAAAATGGCAGGGACCAGATGCCCCCGCCATCCAGCGCTCGGCCACGGTGCTCAAGGCCCTGACCAACGCACCCAGCGGCGCCATGGTGGCCGCCCCCACCACCTCGCTGCCCGAAAGCCCGGGCGGCTCGCGCAATTGGGACTATCGCTACAGTTGGATTCGCGACTCCAGCTTTGCGGTCCATGCGCTGGCCGCCCTGGGTTACCATTCCGAAGCCAATCGCTTCCGTCAATTTGTGCAGCGCAGCGCGGCCGGCAGCGCCGACCAGCTTCAGCTCATGTACGGTGTGGGCGGTGAACGCCGCCTGACCGAACTGGAGCTAAGCGAACTGGAGGGTTACCGCGGCGCGCGTCCGGTCAGGATCGGTAACGCCGCCTCCCGCCAGGTGCAACTTGACGCCTACGGCGATTTTCTGGAGTTGGCTTGGCGCGCCCAACGGCGCGGCCACGACATCGATCGCGATTTCTGGCACTTCATGATCGAGCTGGTCAACCTGGCGGCGCAGCGCTGGCGCGAGCCGGACCACGGCATCTGGGAAATGCGCTCCGCGCCGCGGCACTTCGTGCATTCGAAAGTGATGTGCTGGGTGGCGCTCGACCGCGGCATTCGGCTGGCGCAAGAGAATAAACTGGAAGCGCCGCTGGCGCCGTGGAATGCCGTCCGCGATGAAATTCGCCAGGCCATCGAAACCGACGGCTACGATCCGCAGCGCGGCACATTTGTGCAGGCGTTCGGGTATCCCGAGCTGGATGCCGCGCTGCTGCTATTGCCGCACGCGGACTTTGTCGCCTTCGACGATCCGCGCATGGTCCGCACCACCGAAGCGATCGGCCGTGAATTGTGCGAAGACGGCCTGGTCATGCGCTATCGCAGCCACGACGGCATTCCGGAGTCCGAGGGCACGTTTCTCCCTTGCACGTTCTGGCTCGCCGAGTGCCTGGCGCGTCAGCACCGCGCCGCTGAAGCCCGCGCGGCCTTCGAGCGCGCTGCGGCCACCGCCAACGATCTGGGCCTGTTCGCCGAAGAGTTCGACCCGCGCAGCGGCGAGATGCTCGGCAATTTCCCCCAGGGTCTGACGCATCTCGCGCACATCTGCGCCGCATTAGGCCTGGCCGACGGCTAAGCCCTCACGCGCGTTTGACCGCCGCGATGTCCAGGCTCGTGATGTAATCGCTCGGCTTCGCTGCCGCGGGAAGCTGCTCAACAATGCGTTGATACAAGGGATCCTGCCACGACATCATTGAGTCGATGTACTGTGGCTTGCTGGTCAGCACGATTTGAGTCAGACCGGCCGATTCCATCTGCCACCGCGTCTCCTCGACCAGCACTGCTCCGGCGACGCATCCGACCAGCGCCTCAACATCCTGCCGAATCGTTTCCGGCAGCGGCTTGAGCAAGGCCAGATCGGACACCGCTACTCGCCCGCCCGGCTTGAGCACGCGCGCGATCTCCCGCCACACCCGCGGCTTGTCGGGCGACAGGTTCAGCACGCAATTGCTCAGCACCACGTCCACGCTGGCGTCGGCCACTGGCAGGTTCTCGATTTCGCCCAAACGGAACTCGACGTTGTCCAGCCCCGTCTGCTCACGATAACTCGCAAGATTGCGCCGCGCCTTCGTCAGCATGTCCGGCGTCATGTCCACACCGATCAGGCGACCTGCGGCTCCCACTCGCGGTCCGGCGATGAAGCAGTCAAATCCACCACCCGAGCCCAGATCGAGCACGACTTCGCCGCACCGCAGCGCTGCCAGCGCCGTCGGGTTCCCGCAGGAAAGACCCAGGTTCGCGCCTTCCGGCGTCGCAGCCAGATCCTGCGGCGAATATCCGAGCGCCCCCGCCAGTGCTGCGGGCGTGAACGTCGCCGGTCCGCAACACCCGCCGGCCGTCGCGCCGCGCGCGATCTTGGAATAGCCCTCGCGAACCTGCGTGTGCACCGCGTCAGCGTCACCGGTGCTGGCATTGGGAACGGCGTTTCCGCAACAGGATTCCGGCAGCTTCTGATCAGCGTGATCCACAGCAACTTCCTCCACACGGCGCGCGCCACATTGGCCTTTGCCGGCACGAGCACAGCGCCGGTGCCCCGCGGCATCAAGGCCGGCATAAACGCAGCGACCGTCGCCGCGAGCGCGAGGTTTCAGGACACTTTGCCGACGACCTTGCGGAACTCCGCCAGATCGTACGCCCGCGCGGTGCAGGTTGTAATGTTCCCCAGCTTCGCCGTGCTCAGCGCCAGCGCCGAGATCGTCTGGTCGTCAGGAGCCTCGGCGATCACGATCCCGTCGTAATTGCCGGTGGTCCAAAGGAAGGCGTCGATCTTGATCCCGAGCTTCTTGGCCGCCGCCAGGAACGTCTCCGCCCGGTCGGGCGACTGCTGAAAGCTGGCCACACCCTTTTCGGTCCATCTCCACAGGATGACGTACTTGTTCATGACGTGCTCCTTTCAATCCGCCGGCGCGAAGCCGTTGAGGCCTCGCGGCGAGCATGAATCGAGTCCCAAGGCTACGATGCCACGGCACGGCGGTCAAACACAATCGCGGCGGCGCCGGGTCAGCTTCCTTGCGCTGCACCGGAGGGACATATGGACAGACTCATCCATCGACTCCTGCATTCTGCGAGCCGTCACCGATCGCGCCGTTGACGCGCGAGTCTGCCGACTCACGGCTAAACGTATTTTGCAGACCAGCGCGCGCCGGGCGCTGCAATGGCATTACGATCGGGAAAGGGATCTAGCGAGGCTCTGTTTCGCTGCCGAGCAGCAGCGCGGCGTCGATGAATTGGCCGCCTTCGTCCTGATGACAGTGGATCGCGATCAGATTCTCGCCGGGTCGTAGGGCGGCGCGCAGCTCGGACGTCACGTCGAAGCCGGCGTATTGGTCGTTCCATCCTTGGGCCTGCCAGAGCTTGCGGCCGTTGACGTACACTTCGGTGGCATTGTCGTAGTGAATGACCAACGCGCCACGGTCCCAAGTCGCGCCGTCATACGGGAAGACCTGTCGCAGCCAGATGTCCGAGGTGGTCCAGGACGTGCGCGTGCGATTCTCCCAGCCGCCTTTGCGACCGAAGCCGCCGCGGCCCGGTTTCCAGGTGTGATCGTCGAAGTCCGGTTGTATCCACTCGGCCGGCGGCGTGTCAGTGATATAGCGCCATTCGTGCGCGCCAGCGCCGTCAGGAAATGCGCCGACGAGCATGTGCCAGCCTATGGCCGGTTCAGGGGACTTGCGTGGCGGGTCTTTCTCGTAGGCGGCTTTCCGTGAATTGATGGCGCGAATGCGCTCGGCGTCGAACTTGGGCTGGCGATCAAATGTATAAAGGCCATTGCGCTCCTGTTCGACATCGGTAAGCTGCGTGTAGCAGAAGCCGAACAGCGTCCGCTGATCGAGCAGCGCGTCCGTCAGGCCCGCGTAGCGCGTGTAGAACTCGTCCAGCGATTTGGGCATCTGGCCATAGCCCCAGGCCGCGCCGCCCGCGTCCTGATACCAGCCAATGCCGCCGTACTCGCTGATGAAGTAGGGCAGGTCGCAGCGCGCTGTTCCGTAACGCGCCGGCAGAGCGAAGCCGCCGCAGCGATTCTGCCAGCGCGCCCGAAATGTAACGGGATTTTGATCGTAGTCATGCGCGTCGAGCAGCTCCGGATCGGCGGTGCTATGGCTCCAACCGCTCGTGTCCAACACCGGTCGGGTGGGATCGATGGCGCGCGTCAGCGCCACCAGCGTATTCTGCAAATGGCCCGCCTCAGGCGGCGTTTCGTTGAACGGACACCAGCCGATGATGGCCGGGTGATTGCGATCGCGCTGCAGGATTTCGACCCATTCACGCGCGATTGGCAGCTCCACGGCCCGATTGGCATAATTCGCGCCGTAGCTCGGAAATTCGCCCCAGACCAGATAGCCCAGGCGATCGGCCCAATAGAGGAAGCGCGGTTCGAACACCTTCTGATGCAAGCGCGCTCCGTTGAAGCCCAGCGCCTTCGACAGTTCGATATCGTGCCGCAGATCGGCGTCGCTCGGCGCGGTCCAGACACCATCCGGGTAGAAGCCTTGATCGAGCACCAGCCGCTGGAAAACTGCGCGCCCATTAATCAGCACGGCCGCGCCCTCAATCGCAACGGACCGGAGGCCGAAGTAGCTCTGCACCTCGTCGATAACTTCGTCACCGCGCGCGATACTCAAGTTCAGATCGTAGAGGAACGGATCGTCGACTGACCAGAGGTGCTTTTCGGAGAGATCTAGCGTCATCACTACGCTGCGCCCATCGAGAGCGCGCCCCGCGCTGCCGCAGGGCACGCCCCGCGCCGACGCGTCCGCGCGCAGCGTCAGGCCCTGCCACGCGCCCTCAAGATCGGCCTGCAACAGGATGCGAGCATGCTGGACATCGGGCACCACGGCGCTGCGCGCGACATACGATTCTCCGACGCCCTCCAGCCACACCGTCTGCCAGATGCCGGTAGTCCGGGTATAGAAGATGCCTTCGCTTTGCTCCGTGGCGGATTGCTTCCCGAGCGCTTGCAGCCCGCTGCGAGTGTCATCCTGCGCGTGAATCACGAGTACGTTCTCGCCGGGCGCCAGCGCCGGCGTGATGTCGAAGGCGAAGGCTGCGCTGCCGCCGAGATGTTGGCCGATTTCCTGACCGTTGATCCAAACGCGCGTCTGCCAATCGCAGGCCCCGAGGTGCAGACGCGTGCGCGGCGCGCGCCAATCGGCCGGGCGCGCGAAGGTTCTGCGATACCACACATTCTTGATGAATCCACGCCGCCCGAGCCCCGATAGCTGGCTCTCGCGGCAGAACGGCACGGTGATGCGATCCGAATAAGGCGCGCTGTCAAGGAAGCGCCGGTCGGAATCAGCATCGGTTTCGGCGAATTCCCAGACCCCGTTGAGGTTCAGCCATTCGCGACGTTGCATCTGCGGCTGCGGATGCTCGGGACGCGGAATCTCGCTCGCGGGTGGCTCGGTCCAAAGAGCGAAGATGAGAAGGATAGGGCACATGGGTGCCAAGGTCTGACTGGGTGGCATGGCTGCACGGCTTTAGCCGGGTAGCCATGTCCGCCACGGCGGTTCGGGTGCGGCGGACATGCTTACCCGCTGCGCGTGAAAGCATGCCACCCGACGCATGAAAGCCTGCCACCCGAGCTACAGCTCCGATTCGGGCCGGCCGACTTCCGCGATCGGACCGAACAACTCCATTCCGGCCTGCTCGAGCATGAATTTCGCGTTGATCGAATGCTTGCCGCACAACTCGCTCAACATTTGCACCAGCGTCGAATAATCCACGCCCAAACCGGTCGTCGGGTGCAGGCTATCGACATCTGGATCGGAACCGAGCAGCGCGAGCACCTGATCAACCTGCAGCGGAACGCGGATCGCAGCGCCGACGTGCCCGCTGAGCGGATGGCGGCGGATGACGGTCAATTCGCTGTCGGTCTCGCCGGCGTTGATCGTTAGCAACCCGTCGGGCTGGCGGTAGAAAACGGGCGGCACAAATTGGATCGCGGACCCCAGCAGCGCAATGCGCCGCTGTCCGGCGCGTTTGGCATAGATCAGGCTGGCGCCTTCGGCTTCGACCGCGTCGAGCACGAAGTTGTCGCCCGCGATCGTGGTGGAACGGATGCTCGGATCATCGCGGCGCCGCAAGGCCTCGTAAGCGGCAACTTGCACACGCGGATCGGAGTTGTCGCTCAGGCAGCGCCGCAGCGGCAGCACTGCCCGGCCGCTGTCTACCGCCGCACCCAGGGCCTCGATAGCTTCCATGCGATAGTGGCTGTGCGGATCGGTCGCGTGCAGTTCCATGACCTGCACGGCAGCATCGTCGCCCAGGCGCAGCCCGGCCAGCGAGGAATAAAAATTAACGGCCGGAAGCGGATCAGAATACAGCGGCGCGATTTTCGGGATGACGTTGCGCCCGATGCCCTCCAACGCCAGAGCAATATCGGCGTGCAGCGCGTCGGGGCGCTTGATTTCTTCCACGAGCGCCACAGTGCGCTGATCCGCAAAGCCGGGCGTGGACGGGACGTAGAGATGTTGCAGGACGGCCAGGAAATGGCCGGGGTCAGCGTGCCACTTGCGCGGAATCTTCACGGTCACGAAGGAACGCGACCCGGCATCCGCGATCTTGTCCTGCTGCGGGAAACGGGCGTTGATCCGCTGGGCGATCGCGATGGACTCCTGATACGACGGCCGCAGGAGGATCAAGCGCACGCGGCGATCGCTTTGGGAACGCCCGCCACCCAGGATATAGCCGCGGCGGCGATCGACGCGCGTCGCCTCGTCGGATGAGGCAAACGGGTTCAGAAAGACCGGTCCCTCGGCCGACGCGAGCACCTGACCGGTCAGGGCCGTGCCCGGCGTTACCTCGCGATAAAGCGAGAGATCGCAGGGCAGCAGGTGACCGCCTTCCAACGAGCGCGTCTGCGAGCCCGGCACGGCTTCGACGGTCAGGTCGAAAGAAGTGTGCGCCGGCGCCGCGGAGGGAATCTCACCCTGCAAGATCACCACAGCCGTATCGAGGCTATCGATCATCTTCTCGGGATCGATGGCTTGCGCGGCCGAAGCCGACCGCGAGAATTCAGGCCGCTTGAGGATTTCCTGCACGAGCCGCTCGCGGATGGGCCGCGGGCAGTCGGCCGAGCCGTTCTCGCCCAGCCCGATCACCAGCCCGTAACCGCGCACGCGCATCCGCCGCATGCCCTCCAACGTCGCGCTGGCGCCGATCGTGTCGCGCACCGCCGGCGAGGCTTCGGGCATGGGAGTCGATTTGACCGGCTCCTTCTTGGGTTCCTCGAACCAGACGAACTTTCCGAGGCAGCCGGTCAGGCTGAGCGCCAGCGCCGGCAGCGTTCCCGCAATCGCGATCTTCCAGGCGCTCACCAAGATCGATCCTCGTTGGCCTTCTGTAGCGCAGCCGTCTCGCCTGCCGTTTTGTAGCGCAGGCCTCCCGCCTGCAAGGCCAGTTCTGGTGGGTACGACCCAGCGGATAACCAACTTAGCCGCGCATGGTCCCCATGTCAATGCGTCACGTCGTTGCGAACGGCGGGAATATTGACGCTGAGACGCTGAGATTATGAGAGGATCGTATTTCAAGAACATCGACCCTTTTGTGGTGCGGGCATCCTGCCTGCATTGTTTCATTGCCCCCGGATGGCGCTTGCATCGACCATTTTGTGGTGCGGGCATCCTGCCTGCATTGCCCCGGATACCGCTTGCATCGACTCTTTCCGCGGTCACAATGCGCACCATGAACAAGCCCACAGCGGTCGGCCGCATTGAAGTCATCCAGGGCTCCATGTTCAGCGGCAAGACCGAGGAATTGATTGCCCGGCTGCGCGCCGCGCAGCGCGCCGGACTCACCGTGCGCGCGTTCAAGCACCATATCGACGATCGTTACGATCCCGACCACCTGATCACGCACCGGCACGATCGGTTCGATGCACTGCGCGTCCCGGATGCCGAGGCCATCGCGCGTCACCGTCAGGACGCGCAGGTCATTGGCATCGATGAAGGACACTTTTTCGGTGAGCCGCTGGTTGCGGTGACCCGCCGGCTCGCCGCCGAAGGGCGGCGCGTCGTCATTGTCGGCCTCGCGCACGATGCCTGGGGCCGGCCCTTCGCGCCCATGCCGCAGCTTGCCGCGCTGGCGGCCGACGTGACCTGCAAGTATGCCCCCTGCTGCATCTGCGGCGCCGTCGCGGTCTACTCACAGCGCATGGTCGCGGTCACCGACCGCTGCATGGTCGGCGGCGCCGACGCCTACGAGCCGCGCTGCGCCGAGCATTTTCAACCGCTGCCCGATCCGTCGGCGGCCTAGCGCTACAGCCCAATCTTGACGCTGAGACGCAGAGGCGCCGAAGCGAGTTTCAATAGGAACGCGTGACCAATGTCGTGCGCACACCGCAAGGCAGGCGTCCACAGTCGCGTGAGCTTGCCCACTCGCGTTTTCCAGGTGCACCTCGCGCCGTAAACCCGCAAGAAACGCCCCGGACGATCGCGCAGCGTGGCGCGAGCGCGTGACAGGTGAATAACCGACGTGCGCCGCGATAACCCGCGGCGCACCATGTCGACTAGACGCGCGGGGGCGCGCAGCGCGGCCTTTTGACGTTCCTGCCAATCGGGCCGCTGCCTCGCGGCGATCTTCGCCTTGGGCGTGCGTGTAACTGGCATCGGTAGCACGACACGCGCGAGGCGCCTCAGTCGTCCGAGACGTTCTGGAGGCAGGAGGCCCAAGCCATGCCTGATAGCCAGGACAACTAATCAGCGACGCAGCGCCCGCAGGCACTCCTTCGGGCGCTACGTGCGCCGTACCTGTTCTCCCTCGCCCCGTTGGGGAGAGGGCCGGGGTGAGGGG
>DASXUA010000715.1:0-4738 GCA_036505095.1 Phycisphaerae bacterium | reverse complement strand
CGATCTCGATGGCGACGGCACGAACGAAATCGTGGCCGGGGCAAGCCATATTGGAGACTACCCAAATCGATTCTTGCAGATTCTTCGTCACTCCTCAGACGGCTACACGCACCAGTGGGTAAGCAATCCGATCGACGAGATGCTGGGCACGGCCGTGGCGAACGTCGCCGGCGATAGTGACCTTGACATCTGCGTTGTGCACGTTGGGTATACGCAGGTCTATGACGGTAGCACCCACGCTGTACTTGAATCGTTCTACACACCGCAGACCATCACGCATGGCGTGAAAGCCACCGACGTGGATTCCGACGGTCACACGGAACTTGTGCTCGGCTCGGGCAGTACCGTTTACGTCTACGACGCCGCAACGGGCGTGCTGGAATACAGTGGCAACTTCGGTGGTCAGGACTTGGCTGTCGGCAACGTCGATGACGATTCGGCAAAGGAAATCGTGATCGCCAATGGCAACGCCGCCGGCTACGTGCTCAACGGGCAGACTCACGTGATCGAATGGAACTACGGGCCGGGCTTCGGAATCCGCGTCGCCACTGCAGACCTCGACGCCGACGGCCGCGATGAAATCGTGGCCGGCTATTCGACCTCCGCAATTACGGCTTTCAACGCCGAACTCCATTCGATTGCTTGGGCAATTCCATCCGGTGGCGCGAATCTGCAGGTGCTCAAAGTCGCCGACGTGGACGGCGACGGCTCAGCCGAGGTGATTCGCGGTCTCGTAGGGGGTGAGATCGACATTCTTGATGGGCAGAATGGCTCGCTCAAATGGTCCGTGGCTGCCCCGGCGAGCCCGATCAACGATATAGCCGTCGGCGACACCGACGGCGACGGAATCCCGGACTTGGCAGTCGGCGCGGGCTATAGCACGACAGGCGGAAACTACCTGGTCATCTACGACACGCTTACGCACGCGATCAAATGGCAAAGTGCTGACGTGGAAGGCCCATTTTACGCGTTCGATTACGGCGATGTGGATAACGATGGACAGCCGGAACTGCTCTTGGGCGCGTTCACGTCCGACGGCGGAACAGGCAATGCGCCCTTCTATGTTCTCGACGCGATCAGCCACTCTGTGGAGTATCAAGGTCCCCCCGCCGGAGCCAATGGAGATCAACTCTGGCGCATCCGCCATGCCAATGTCGATGCCGATCCCCAGGCCGAGATCTTCGTCACGACGCGCAGCGGTTCGGTGGGGACAATCCGTTGTTATGATGGTCTCACGCATGCCCAACAATGGGAACAATCGCTTCCTTCCGGACTGAGCTTCTATTCGATGGACCTCGCCGACCTTGATGGCGATGGTCAACTGGAGATCGCCGCCGGCGTCGGTCGGGACAATGCCGCCGCGCCTGATGCACGCCTCTACGTCTATGATGCGCTGACCGGGGCTGAAGAGTGGCACAGTGATCCGCTCGGCGGTTCGCTTTCCCCCTATTCCGTTCTGCGCATTGCGAATGTCGACAGCGATCCGGCACCCGAGATACTGGTCGCGCAGAACGCTGGTTGGCTGCTCGGTTTCGACGGCGTCACCCACGTGCTGCAAACGGTCATCGCCGGTGCAACGAGTGCCCTCGCGACCGCGGATCTCACCGGCGATGGCATCGATGAGATCATTATCGGCACGACGGCCGGAGGGATTTCCGCATTCAACGACAGCGGTGGCCTGGTGATGACCGTCGGTAATTTCGGAGGGCAGGTCCACAGTCTGGCGGTTACTGATTTCAATGGTGACGGGATCAAGGATTACGCCTTCGGTCTGTACGATCACCTCTACGTGCGCGATGGCGCCGCGCCTTCCACCGTGCTTTTCGATAGCAGCATGATCGGATACTACGTGGGCTGCAACGACAGCATCACGGCCGGGGACTTCGATGGAGATGGCCGGCCGGAGATTGCGGTCAACTTGGGCTTGCACGGCTTTCGGATCTATGAAGTCGTCGCGGGTGCCTGCATCGTCGCAGCGAATCCTCCGCTGCATAATCCGTACGTCGGCAGCGCCGTCCAGCCATTCCGCGATGTGCTACAGAACACGACCCGGACGCTCGTTCCTCAGGGTATCGGGGCACCCGGCACTCCGGCCGAGGGCAGCGTGCAATACAGCATCATTAGCGTGACGTTCAATGTGCCGCCGGTCCCGGCGCCATCGCTCCCTTACATTCAGGTTGCGTGCACTGGCGCACCGCCGACGGCCTGCCCCACAGTCACCAGCGTCAGCGGCGGCGGCACGCAGTATCAACTTACGTTGAGCGGTGTGATTCCAGCCGCGGCCTGCACCAGCATCACCTTCGCCGGTGCCGGGCCGGGGCAGCAGCTTCGCTATCAGTCACTGCCTGGTGATGTCAACATGACCGGTGTCGCCGATACGATCGACCTGGTCGAACTCGTCACGGCGCTGGGCAACGGCCAGGCCAATCTGCCGGCCAACCTGGCGCGCTACAACATCGATCGCAGCCACGAGCCGGGCAATCCGGTCAACACCGTCGACTTGCTGCGCCTGGTGCAACTGCTCAATGGCATTAATTCGACGCAGGTCTTCAACGGCGTGAGCGTGGCAGCCTGTCCCTAAATGATTTTGCCTGAATGCCGGACCACAAGACCGCCGAAGCGTCTTTGAAACCGCCAAGACGCCGAGAACGCCAAGATACAATCGTGCCTGTGTCCTCTTGGCGTTCTTGGCGTCTTGGCGGTCAAGAATGGTGTCGTGGCGGCTGTCCGAGGTTCGTGCTGCGCGAATCGCGAAAGTCTACTTAGAAGCTCGACGAACCAAACTTGGAAAAATCAGTACAGCCGGCCGCTGCGAATGATGGCCCAGATCAGCAGTGCGCCCAGTACAACGGCGAACACGTAACCCAGCACGCCCAGCGCGCGCAGCGGAATGCCGAACAGATCCGCCGTGGGATTGGCGCTCAGCACGACCGAGCTGCCCACCACGACCGCTGCAATCACGATCGAGAATGCCAGGCGATTGCTGGAGCGATCCAATTCGCGCGCCAGGCGGTCGAGGTTTTCGTGGCGCACGTTGAGCTGCCACTCGCCCGTCGAGAGCTTCCGCAGCACGGCCCGCATCTGCCGCGGCGCCGTCCGCAAGATGCTGGCCAGGTGCCAGGCCGACAGACCCGCCGAACGCTTCAGCCGTTTGGGCGAGAACCGCGCCGCCAGCAGTCGGCGCATCCGTGGCCGCAACAGCGAAAGCAGGTCCAGTTCGGGATTCAATCTCAGCGCCGTCCCGGCCACCGTGGCCAAGGCCTTGAGCACCAGCACCAGGTCGCGCGGCAGCGTGACGTCGTTGCGGCGGATGATCTCGAACAACTCGCTGATGATCGTGACCGGGTCAAGCCGCTTGAGCGGCAGGCCATGATACTTGTCCAGCAGCAGCCGGATCATGCGCGCCAGCACGGCCCGTTCGGTACGCCGGCCGATCGCGCCCAGGTCCAGCAGAATATCGACGATCAATTCGACATCGCGCTCGATCGCCGCCATCAGGATCAGCACAAGCTGCGTCGCCAGCTCATCATCCAGCACCCCCGTCTGGCCGAAGTCGATCAGCCCGATCCGCGCCGGCGGAGTTACCAGAATGTTCCCGGGATGCGGGTCGGCGTGGAAATAGCCCAAATCAAAAAACTGCCGCAGATACAGATTCGCCAGCCGCTCGGACAGAAGCGGGCGATCAAAGTCGGTGGCGGCCGCAGTCCCGTCGGACGCGATCGCCTCGATATTCACGCCCTCAATCGCCGTCATCGTGAGCACGCGCGTGCCCGTCAGGTCCCAGCGGATGCGCGGGATCAGAATATCGGGATCGTGCGCGAACGCGTCGTGAAAGCGCGTGGTGGTGGACGCTTCGTTGATGTAGTCCAGCTCGCGCTGCATCACCTGCGCGAATTCCTCGGCGATGAGTTTGGGACGATAAGTGGCCAGCTCCGGCATGAATTGCTCGGCGGCCTCCGCCAGACGCTGTAAGAGCTGCATGTCGATGCGCACCAGCTCGTCCACCGCCGGGCGCTTGACCTTCACGACCACATTGATCCCGTCGCGCGTGACGGCGCGATAGACTTGACCGATCGAGCCGCTGGCGATGGGCGTGGCGCCGAACTCGCGGAAGCACTCGTCCACCGAATGGCCCAGGTCGGCCAAGATGATCTGCCGCGCTACGGATGTCTCAAACGGCGCCACCTGATCCTGCAAGGCGCGCAGCTCGTGTACGATCTCGGGAGGGACCAGATCGGGCCGGGTCGATAGGACCTGTCCAAGCTTGACGAACGTCGGCCCCAGTTCGTTGCACACCCGCACCAGACGGCGGCCGGTCAGGGTTGCCGGTGTTTCGGCGCGTTCCTCCGCCAGACGCTGCCCGCGCAGCCGGTGGAACGGAACGAAGCGCGCAAGGTTCAGGCGCTCGACGATGTCGCCGAATCCGTGCTGGGTCAGCACACGGACGATTACGACCAGCCGGTTGAAGTTGCGTACGCCGCGGGTCAGGCCAAATGTGGGCATACGGGTCTCGCTCGTCGGCAACAGCGGCACCGATCGAGGCCCATTCTAACGACCCGCCACGGCCGCACCCATGAAGTGCTCCGATAATTTTTTCTGCGGCGCGAAATCTTTCGCGCCGACGCGGCCGTACCGCGACCCCTATGATGAGCGGTGCAACCGGTTGCGTTTGGCACGGTTCTCGGGCGCTGAGGCAAGGTTGACACCCAATCACTCGGGACGGTACGATTCGGGTTCT
>DASXUA010000714.1:0-13017 GCA_036505095.1 Phycisphaerae bacterium | reverse complement strand
TTCTGCGAGCGGATCTTCGGGCCGGAGCGCGACTGGGAGTGCGCTTGCGGCAAGTTCAAGGGCACCAAGCACAAGGGCATCATCTGCGACCGTTGCGGTGTGAAGGTCACGCACTCGCGGGTGCGCCGCAAGCGCATGGGGCACATCAACCTGGCCGCGCCCGTGGCGCACATCTGGTTCTTCAAGGCCATGCCGAGCCGCCTGGGCAACCTGATGGACATGAAGACCAGCAGCCTGGAGAAAGTGGTTTACTTCCAGGATTATCTGGTCATTGATCCCGGCGACACGCCGCTGAAGCCCAAACAGCTTCTGACCGAGGAGGAATATCGCAGCGCGCTGGAGAAGTACGGCCATGCGTTCAAGGCCGCCATGGGGGCCGACGCCGTCAAGCAGCTTCTGGCGAACCTGGATTTGGCGAAGCTCTCGCAGAGCTTGCGCGAGGATCTGGCGAAGACCTCCAGCAAGCAGAAGATCAAGGATTTGAGCAAGCGCCTCAAGATCGTCGAGGCCCTGCGGAATTCCGACAACGATCCGTCCTGGATGATCCTCGAGGTCATCCCGGTGATTCCGCCCGATCTGCGCCCCTTGGTCCTGCTGGAGAGCGGCAACTTCGCCACCAGCGACCTGAACGATCTCTATCGCCGCATCATTAACCGCAACAACCGGCTCAAGAAGCTGATGGACCTCAACGCGCCCGAGGTCATCATTCAGAACGAAAAACGCATGTTGCAGCAGGCGGTGGATGCGCTGTTCGATAACGGGCGTTGCCGCCGGCCGGTACTGGGATCGAGCAACCGCCCGCTCAAGTCGCTGACCGACATGATCAAGGGCAAGCAGGGCCGCTTCCGCGAGAACCTGCTGGGCAAGCGCGTGGACTACTCGGCGCGCTCGGTCATCGTGGTCGGGCCGGAACTGAAGCTGCACCAGTGCGGTCTGCCCAAGAAGATCGCCCTGGAGCTGTATCAGCCGTTCATCATCCGCAAGCTCAAGGAGCGCGGCTTGGCCGACACCATCAAGAGCGCCAAGAAGATGCTCGAGCGCCGCGACCAGGAAATCTGGGACATCCTCGAAGAGGTGATCTATCAGCACCCGGTGCTGCTCAACCGGGCGCCCACGCTGCATCGCATGGGCATTCAGGCCTTCGAACCGACGCTGGTGGAAGGCAACGCGATCAAGATTCACCCGCTGGTGTGCAAGGGCTTCAACGCCGACTTCGACGGCGACCAGATGGCCGTGCACCTGCCGCTGTCGGTGGAAGCGCAGGCCGAGACCCACGTGCTCATGATGAGCACCAACAACATTTTCTCACCGGCCAACGGCTCGCCGATCATGTCGCCGTCGCAGGACATCGTGCTGGGCATCTTCTTCCTGACGACGGACCACGTCAGCCCGCCGGTGGACGAGAAGGGCATGAAGCGCTTCGGCTCGCCGCAGGAGGCCATGCTGGCGTTCGATCTGCGCAAGCTTGGGATCCACGACAAGATCGCGGTGCGCAGCGAGCGCGCCCGGATCGTCAGCGGCCCGAAGGCGCCCGTCGAGCCGGCGCCGGCCAACCGCACGATTGTCACCACGGTGGGGCGGCTGATCTTCAACGATATTCTGCCGCCGGCGATGCCGTTCTATAACTACGCGCTGTCGCAGAAGGGCGCCGCGCGTGTCATCGCCGATTGCCACATGTTCCTCGGGCGGTCGGCGACCATCGATCTGCTCGACAACATCAAGGGCATTGGCTTCCGCTGGAGCACGCTGGCGGGCCTGTCGTTCGGCGTGAACGACATGCGGGTGCCGGCGGCCAAGTCCAAGATCATTGCGGCCGCACAGAAGACGGTCGATCGCATCGAGCGCAGCTTTCACCAGGGCGCGCTGACGCCGCTGGAGCGCTATAACCAGCTCATCGACGTCTGGATTCACGCCCGCGAGCGCGTCACCGAAGAGATGATGAAGGAGCTGAAGGGCGACCGCCGCCGCGAGAACGGCGACTACGTCGGCCTGGATGATCCGAAGGGCAAGCCGTACTTAAACCCGATTTACCTCATGACCGAGTCGGGGGCCCGTGGCAGCGTCGATCAGATTCGGCAGCTCGCCGGCATGCGCGCCCTGATGGCCAAGCCGTCGGGCGAGATCATCGAAACGCCCATCAAGGCCAATTTCCGCGAGGGACTGTCGGTGCTGGAGTACTTCAGCTCGACGCACGGCGCCCGCAAGGGGCTGGCGGACACCGCCCTCAAGACGGCCGACTCCGGCTACCTGACGCGCAAGCTGGCCGACGTGGCCCAGAATATCATCATCAACCAGCTTGACTGCAAGACCATCAACGGCATCACCAAGGCGGCCGTCTATAAGGGTGAGGAAATCGATATCCCGCTGCGCGACAGCATCATCGGACGCGTGGCGCGCGATACCATCCGTAACCCGCTGAACGACACGCTGATCGTCGGCGAGAATCAGATCATCACGCGCGAGATTGCCGTGAAGATCGAGGATCTGGGCCTCGACAAAATCCGCGTGCGCAGCCCGCTCACCTGCGAGAGCACGCGCGGCGTATGCGGCATGTGCTACGGCATCGACATGTCGACCGGCAAGGTGGTCGAAGAGGGCCTGACGGTCGGCATCATTGCGGCCCAGTCCATCGGCGAGCCGGGTACGCAGCTCACCATGCGCACGTTCCACACCGGCGGCGTCGCGTCGCGCGCCGTGGTCGAGAACGAAATCCGCAACACGCAGGGCGGCATCGTCCGCTATCTCGACCTGCACGCCGTGCAGGTCCCGCCGCAGGACGAGCGTCCGGCGCGCACCGTGGCCCTGAAGCGCAACGGCGAACTGGCCATCGTCGACGACAAGAGCCGCGAGCTGGAGCGCTACAAGGTGCCCTATGGCGCCGACGTGCTGGTCGCCGACGGCGCCAAAGTCGCGCCGCGCACGCCGTTGGTCATGTGGGACACGCACCTGACCCCGATCCTGGCGGAAGTGACGGGGTTCGTGCGCTTCCAGGACATCGCCGAAGGCGAGACCGTCCGGCTGGAGCAGGAGCGCGCCGGCGCCAAATACGTGGTGATCGAGCACAAAGGCGAGAAGCATCCGCAGATCGTGATCGAGGACAAGCAGGGCAACGTGCTCGACTACCACTATCTGCCGGCCAAGGCGCGCATCGAAGTGCAGGAGCAGCAGCCGATTCAGCCGGGCATGCTGCTGGCCCGCCAGCCGCGGGCCATGAGCGGCACGCAGGACATCACCGGCGGTCTGCCGCGCGTGACCGAAATCTTCGAGGCCCGCAAGCCGAAGGATCCGGCCGTCATGGCCGAAATCTCGGGCCTGGTCGAAATCCGCGCCGACAAACGCCGCGGCAAGATGACCATCATCGTGCGCAGCGACTCGGGCGAGGAAGTCGAGCACCACGTCCCGCAGGACCGCCAGCTTCTGGTGCACGCTGGCGACCGCGTCGAGGCGGGCGACCCCCTCATCGAAGGGCCGATGGTTCCGCACGACATTCTGCGGATCAAGGGGCAGGAGGCGCTGCAGGCCTATCTGCTGGCCGAGGTGCAGGCGGTTTACCGTTCGCAGAACGTCGTGATCAACGACAAGCATCTGGAGACCATCATCAACCAGATGCTGCGGAAGGTGAAAGTCAACAACCCCGGCGATTCCAAGTTCCTGCCGGGCGAAGTGGCGGACAAGTTCAGGTTCCGCGGCGAGAACGAGCGGCTGACCAAGAGCGTGCGGATCGCCGATCCGGGCGATACCGACCTGAAGGAAGGTCAAGTGCTGTCGAAGAGCGAGTACCAGGAAAAGAACGAGGCGGTCGAGACGGCCGGCGGTGAGCCCGCCAAGGGCAAGAAGCCCAAACCGGCCCAGGCCGACACGCTGCTGCTGGGCATTACCAAGGCCAGTCTGCAGAGCGAATCGTTCATCTCCGCCGCATCCTTCCAGGAGACCACCAAGGTGCTCACGGAGGCGGCGCTGGCGGGTGCGGTCGACCCACTGCTGGGCCTGAAAGAAAACGTGATTCTGGGCCACCTGATTCCGGCCGGAACGGCCTTCAAGCGGCATCTGGACATCGGTGTTCAGCAGGTCGGCGAGCCGATCCCGGTCCGTAAGGAGATGCCGGTGGACATGGCCCCGCGCATGGAGGCGGTCGAGGAACCGCTCGTGCCGGCCACGATGGGCGACGGGCTTGTCAAATCGCCGGGCAGCGATGAAAATGGCGCGGCTGCGGGCGTCGCCGCCGCCGAACCCGGCGCCGAGGCCTAGAACCCAGTTGCTGACGCCAACGTCAGCCGGCCAAGAACGGGAGTAATATGCCGACAACGAACCAGTTGATCCGCCGCGGCAAGAGCCGTAAGCCGGTCATCAAGAAATCGAAAGTACGCGACCTGGAAGCCAGCCCGCAGCGGCGGGGCGTCTGCCTGCTGGTCAAGACGCAGACGCCCAAGAAGCCGAACTCCGCGCTGCGGAAGGTGGCCCGCGTCCGTCTGACGAACGGCCGCGAAGTGACGGCCTATATTCCCGGTGTGGACCACAACCTGCAAGAGCACTCGATCGTGCTGGTGCGTGGTGGCCGCGTGCGCGACCTGCCCGGCGTGCGCTACCACATTATTCGCGGTACGCTGGACTGCGCCGGCGTCGAGAACGACAAGGACGGCCGCCCACGCAACCGCAGTCGCAGCAAGTACGGCGTCAAACGCCGCAAGAAGTAAGCTGGTGAGTAGTGAGTGGTGAGTGATGTTCAGAACCGCGAGCGTCAGCGAGCGCTCGGCGACGATGACACGGAATAGGATGATGCATGGCCTTTAAGAGCTTTACCAAGTCAACCGAGCAGCTTGCGCCCGATCCGCGCTTCAACAGCAAACTGGTCTCGAAGTTCATCAACTGCCTGATGTACGACGGCAAGAAGTCCGTCGCGACCAACGTGTTCTACGACGCGATGGAGATCGTCGAGAAGCGCGTCAAGGACGCCGCGCCGCTGGAGGTCTTCGAGAAGGCCATCAACAACGTCAAGCCCAACATCGAGGTGCGCTCCAAGCGCGTCGGCGGTTCGAACTACCAGGTGCCCATGCAGGTGAATCGCAAGCGGCAGCAGTCGCTGGCGATCCGCTGGCTCATCCAGGCTTGCCGCGCGAAGGGCGGTAAGCCGATGAGCGACCGCCTGGCCCAGGAGATCGTCGAAGCCTCGCGCGGCGAAGGCGCGGCCGTCACCACTCGCGAAAACGTGCACCGCATGGCCGACGCTAACAAGGCCTTCGCCCACTTCGCGTGGTAGGCTTTAGTCGCTTTGGGTTTCTACCAGTTCCCGAACGGACGACCGCGGCAGGCCGTGATCGATCTCGTAACGGATGATTTCTTCGGCAAGCTGATTGGCAAATCGCCGCAGTGAAATGAGCGTGGCCGAACGGGTTTCCGGCGACGTCGTGGGTCTTCGCTCGATGGCCGCGATCATGTCGCGCAGGTCGGCGAGTTTCACCTTCGTCTGCAGATAGCCTGCTTGCGTCGTGATCATCTTCGATCAACACTCAGCGCGCTGCCCGCCGGCGGGGCGATCGGCCGTTGGCGCGCGGCTTGAGGCTGGTTACCAGGAGAAGATCGACTACCTCAAAGGTTCCGTCCGACAATCCAACACTGATCGTTCTTCCGGGAGGATCGGTGGCAAGAAACTCCGGATGATCAACGGGCAGTGAGCGACCATCCGCCAGGTGGATGTCGAACGGCTGAAACGGCGTCGCCTGGTGCATCTTGCGAAGCTGTTCGATGGTCATGATCATTAGCTTAGGTGGGGCACGCGCCGCGAGCAACCAGCGTCGGCGCGATGGACTAGGTTCGGCGTGCTTGGTAGGCTCGCCGGACTTATGCCTGTTGACCTGACCAAGATTCGCAACATTGGCATCGCAGCCCACATCGACGCGGGCAAGACCACCACCACTGAGCGCATCCTGTATTACACCGGGCGCGTGCACCGCATGGGCGAGGTGGATGAGGGCACCACGACGACCGATTTCGACGCCGAGGAGCAGCAGCGCGGGATCACCATCTACTCGGCCGCGGTGAGCTGCCCGTGGCGCGACTGCACCATCAATCTGATCGACACACCTGGCCACGTGGACTTCACGGCCGAAGTGGAGCGCTCGCTGCGCGTGCTCGATGGGGCCGTGGCGGTTTTTGATGCTAGGGAAGGCGTCGAAGCCCAGTCCGAAACCGTCTGGCGCCAGGCCAACAAGTACCACGTCCCGCGCGTGTGCTTCATCAACAAGATGGACAAAATCGGGGCCGATTTCTTCGGCTCGCTGCAGTCCATCGAGGAGCGCCTGCACGCGCGGCCCGTGCCGCTGCAGATTCCGATCGGGGCCGAGTCTGAATTCGTCGGCGTGATCGATCTGGTCCCCATGAAGGCGGTGTATTACCAGGTAGAAGAACTCGGGGCGCGTTTCGAGGAGCAGGAAATCCCGCCGGAGTTGATCGAGACGGCGCGGCATTGGCGGCATCGCCTTGAAGAGCGCGTGGCCGAGCTGGATGACTCGTTGATGGAGAAGTTTGTCCACGAGCAACCCATCGGCGAACCCGACCTGAAAGCGGCCATCCGCCGGGCGACCATCGCCAACAAGCTGCAGCCGGTGCTGTGCGGGTCGGCCCTGAAATACGTGGGCATTCAGCGGATGCTGGACGCGGTCTGTGATTACCTGCCATCGCCCCTCGATGCACCGCCAGTCATCGCGCACAGCGCCGACGGCAAGGATCGCGAAGTGAAACTCGCGCCCGATCCGGACGGGCCGTTCGTGGCGCTGGTGTTCAAGATCGTCGCCGAAAAGCCGGTCGATCTCTATTTCATCCGCATCTACTCCGGCACGTTGAAGACCTCCACGCGGGTTTACAATCCCGCCACGCGCGGCAAGGAGAACATCTCGCGCATCTTCCGCATGTTCGCCAAGAAGCGCGACCAGCTCGATGAGGCGGTGGCGGGTGATATCGTGGCGGTGATCGGCCCCAAGGATGCGCTGACCGGTCACACGTTGTGCGACGCGCGCCATCCGGTTTTGCTGGAGCCGATCGTGTTTCCGGCCACGGTCATCAGCCGCTCCATCGAGCCGAAGAGCAGCCGCGATCGCGACAAGCTGGGCGACGCGCTGCGCGCCTTGCAACGGCAGGATCCGACCTTCACCGCCGCGATGAACCCCGAGACCGGGCAGACGCTGATCTCTGGCATGGGCGAGCTGCACCTGGAGATCATCGCCAACAAGCTGATGAAGGACATGAACGTGCCGGTCAACATCGGCCAGCCGCGCGTCTCCTATCGCGAGACGATTACGGCCGCGGCCGAGGCCGAGGGGCGCTTCATCCGCCAGACCGGCGGCCGCGGGCACTATGCCGTGGTGCGGCTGCGCATCGAGCCGCGTTCTGAGGATTCAGGGTTCAGGGTTTCCGCCACGGCGGACCTACGGCAGGGTTCAGGGCGCGCGGGCGTCCCGCCCGCCTCGGCGATCTCTGAGATCTTCGAGAATCAGATCAAGGGCGGAGCGATCAGCGCCGAGTACATCCCGGCCATCGAGGCTGGCGTGCGTGACGCGGCGCTCAACGGTTCGCTCGGCGGTTATCCGGTGGTGAACTGGAAAGTGAGCCTGTTTGACGGTGCGGAGCACGAGGTCGACAGCTCCGAGCTGGCCTTCGAGAACGCCGGGCGCCTAGCCTTCAACGAGGCCGTCGCGGCCGCCTCACCTGTCCTGCTCGAACCCATTATGAAAGTGGAAGTCGTCACGCCCGAGGACTATCTGGGCGCCATCACCGGCGACCTGAACGCCCGCCGGGCGGTCATCACCGACACGCGCGTCCGCGGCCAGTACTGCGTGATCGACGCCGAAGTCCCGCTGCGCGAGATGTTCGGCTACGTCACCACGCTCCGCAGCCTCTCGCAAGGCCGGGCCACTTCCACCATGGAGCCGCTGCGCTACGCCCCGGTACCCGAGCGCGTCGCGCGCGAGATTCTGGGTTCGTTCTGATGCTGTTCAGTTGATCCGGATTTCGATCTGGTCGCGGACTCTATTGGCGCGATTTCGCACAACAACGGTAATGCGGCAAAGGTAGTGCTCGCCGACCGTTTCGAAGCTAAGACGCGCCGTGCCCGACAGGCCCGGCGACAGGAGTTCTTCGACCGGCAGATCAATGGGAGTCGGGGACATCTCCGAGTTCCACTCGGCGCGATGAAGCTGCACGTAAGCGCCCGCGCTGTCCGCGACCGTGTGCGTCGTAATTGCGACGCGATCCGCCTGACGCTCGCGATAGAACTGCACCGCGCAGGCGGTCAGGACTGTGGCCATGCTCGCGACCAGCGACAGCGTCACCACCGTGGCCATCAACGCAAAGCTTCGTTTCCGCACGGTTCTCATGGCGCACCCGATCCGCCGACGATCGCGACCGTTGCCAGCCGTTCCTCACGCAGCGTCAAGTCGCGGGCGCCGCGTCGTCTGGTCAATTCGATGGTGACCGGCGTGTGCCGCGTGAATAGCGTCCACACGAGCTGCGTGCCGGAACCCATCGTCTCGATTTCGAAGTCCACGTCCACCGAGCCGAGCTTCCAGACGGTCTCGTCGTGCCCAGAATCTGCAGCGCCCATGGTGCGGGTGACTTCGCGTCCGTCGACTCGATACACGGCCTCGTGCTCCGCGCCTGTGAGGCGCAGGAGCGTGGCATCTGCGGTGCGCTCCACGTGCGCTGCATTCGAGTGCGCCGCGTCGGCGCGAATGCGCTCCGCGATGCGCCGCATTTGCACGGCATCCTGCTCGTAGGCGCGCGCCAGTGCCTGAGCGCGCAGCGATCGCGAGATCAATTGAACTGTGATCGCGGAAATCACGATGATCACGGGCAGCAGGCCCAGGATCTCAGTTAACAGATAAGCACGGGCGCGCGACCGGTTCATGTTGGCGGCCTCCGGCGGACAAAGCCGACCGTGGATTCCTGAATCATCCTCTGACGTGGACCCGTGATGGTGGCGGTCACGGTGATCCGATCCAGGCCGGTCCATGCGCCGCGCCCCGGTTCGACGACCGTGTGCAACGAGACGTACACCGCAATCGTTCCGGCCGGCGGGGGCGAGTCGATTTCGGCACCGGCCTGATAGCGCCGCAGTTGGGCGTCGGCCGCCCACAGCGCGGCTTGGTGCCACGCATAGTGGTCGCGCGCTTGCTGATAGCGCGACACCGCCGACGTGGCCAGCGCCGCCATGAGTGTCAGCAGCGCCAACGCGGCCACCACCTCGGCAAAGATCACTCCGCGGCGCGGCCGGCGCATATCCATCGCTACCAACCTCCGGCCATGACTGAGTTAATCAATGCGACGAGTGGCTGAAAGAAAGTGTAAATCGTCGTGCCGATCAGGATTCCCATCGCCAGCGTGGTCAGCGGCACGGCCAGGCTGCTGAGCGCGATCCACCAGCGGCTGACGAGTGCCTCGTAGTAGTCGGCCGCGTAGCGCAGCGCCGGGTCGAGATCGCCGCCGCGCTCCCCGGCGGCGAGGGCGATGGCGGCCACCTGGCCAAGTCTCGCGTCGCGCGCGGCCCCGCGGGCGGTCTGTCCTTCCGCCAGCAGGCGCGCGAAGCGCGTCATGCGCAGCCGCAGATGCACGTTGACATCCAGTCCGGCCGCCAGTTCCGCCGCCCGTTCGAGCGGCAGGCCCGCGCCGATCCCGAACCGCAGCGTCCGCAGCATCACCGTCATGCCTTCGGCGAACTCGACGCGCCGCCATCCGGGTATGCGCCAGCGGACCTCATCGGCCATCTGCGAAAGCACCCCCGGTACGGGCACGTGCCGCGGCCGGAAACGGACGTACAGTGTCACAACGGCGATGGCGATCATGCCGATGATCAGTGCGCCCAACCCTTGCAGCAGGATCGGCCCGTGCTCGACAAAGAAAGCCATCTTGCGCGGAAGCTGCACATTGAAGTCATTGAAGATATCTTTGAATTTCGGCAGAAGAAAGATGAGTACGAACGAAGAGACCATCAGCAGGCATGTCAGCATGACAAATACATATGAAAGGACCGCCGGTCCGAATCGAATCCGCCGCTCACTGCGGCGATTGAGCCACTGCCGCGCCTGATCGAGTGCAGCCGGAAGTTGACCGGCGCGCTCACCGGCATCGATGAGCGTGCGGATGACGCCGGGACAATCCAGAAAACCGCGTTCTACCGCAGCGGACAGCGGCAGGCCCTCACACAACAAGTCGCTGATCTGCTTGAGAATCCTGCGGGCGCGCAAGCGCTCGCCGTCGGCCGCGATGGCGAGCGCACGTGCCAAGGGAAGATCCTGCTCAATGACGGTTGCGAGCTGGGCGATGACCGCGCGCTCCTGTTCGCGCCGGCGCAGGTGGGCCGTACTGATCCGATAGATCAGAAACAGTACGGTCATCGGAAACAGCCACAACAGGATAACGACGACCGGCATTCGCTCACCCATTCTGGCTCGAAACTGAGTTGATCAGGGCGATAAGCGGCAGAAATAATCCGACGATGCCAGTGCCCACCAGCCCGCCAAGAACGAGGATGAAGACAGGAAACAGCACCGCGCGCAGCCTTCCCTGCGCATAAGCCGCGCGTTCTTCGTAAGCCCGCGCCAGCTTTCCGAGCGCGCTGGGCAGCGCGTCCCGGCCCAGCGCTGTCTGTACGCAGAAGCCAAACAGGCTCGGAATGAGCCGTGTAGACTGATTCGCCGCGAAAATTGACTCGCCGCGCTCGACTTCAGAGGCTAGGTGCTCCGCGTCGCTGGTCAACAGGCCGCTGCCCGTCGCGCTGCTGCCAAGACGAATAGCTCGCGGCAGTGCGATGCCGGACGCCACGGCCGAAGCCACCGAGTGTAGAAAACGCGCCAGCAGTGAGGAGCGATAGACTGGCCCGACAACCGGAACGTTTAGGACGATGGACTCACGCAGCGCGCGGCCGTGAGCGCCGGCACGTAGCAGGCGCCAGATCAGCATGAGCATGAGGATCAGCGTGATCAGCGCTGCCAGGATTTGGACGTAGTGATCCGCGATATCCAGCAGCATTTGTGTCATGACCGGGAGCTGTGTGTTGAAATCCAGGAAAATATCCTTGAACTGCGGAACAACGAACCCGAAGAAAACGGAAACCACCGTCAGCGCCACGATTCCCACGAGGATCGGATACGCGGCTGTCTCCCAGATGATTCGTCGCGTGTTGCCCGCCAGGCGCAGGTGCTGGTTGAGATTGAGCAACGTGGCCGAGAGCTGGCCGGACTCCATGCCGGCGCGCAGCGTGTTGCTGTATAGGATCGGCAGGTGCTGTTCGCGCGCCGCCACTGCCTGATCGAGCGACTTGCCCTGACGAATGTCCTCCACCAGCCCGTTGATCCAGCGGCGCAATCGAGGCGACTCCACATCGCGGGCCAACTGCGCCAGGCCTTCGTCCAGCGCGATCCCGGCCTGCGCCAGCGAGGCAAGCTGCTCGTTGAAAAAGATCAGGTCTTCGCCCGACAGCTTCGACACCGGCCGCGGCGGTCGCTCCGCCGGGACCAGCGTGCGGACCTCCACACCCAGCGCCGCCAGGTCCTGCATGGCGCGATCGTGATCGGGTGCTTCGATTCGTCCGGCGATCAGCGACGCACCGGGCGTCAAGGCCTCATATTCAAACCAGGGCATGGCGAGCTTCCTTGCCAGCGCGCATCGTCAGCATCCAGCGCGGGCAGGCACCCCGCGCCTCAGCATTCGCTAAACCACAATTACAGACGGACGAATTGGCTATGCATTAGTGTCCCGGCTATGGATTCGTGCGCCGGCCGCGCCGTATCATAGTTCCGGGAGCTGCTCGCATGAGCCACAGCAAATCCGCAGCGCTGCCGCTGGAGTTCCGCACGCTGATCGAGGCGTTCGCGACCGCCGAGGTGGCCGAGAGTCAGCGCTGGATCCTGACGCTGATGCGCAAGCAGGGGCTGGCCGTGATCCAGATGCTGTGGCGCATGCTCGGCGCCGAGGCCGACGTGCTCGATGCGTATCAAAGCGCGATCTGCCAACTCACCGGTCAGGGCGAGCGGTCGATCACCACCAATCCAGCCGGCTACTTCTATCGGTGTGCCATGAACGCGGGCATCGAAATCCTGCGCGCCCGGCAGCAGCGAAATGAACATTCGCCGGCGGTGGCCGCATTCCAGCGGCAGCGCTACGAGCACCCAAGCGCTGCATGCATTGTCGATCAGCGCGAGACGGTTGAGAATCTGCGGCAGGCGATCGGGCGCCTGCCGCAGCAACTACGCAGCGTCATTATTCTTCATGATCTGGCCGAGATCTCCTATGCCCGTGTGGCCCGCATTTTGAACATTGGCGTCAATACGGCACGGCTCTACCGCTGTCAGGCGGTGGCGCGACTAGGCGATTTGATGGCCGAGGAGGCGCGCGGATGATTCCGAGGATGAAACTGAACGGCGGAAGAGTGGGCGGCATCGGAGCATGCCCGCTGGCGCATATTGACGAGTGGGCCGCGGGAGCCACGCGCTTTCCGACCGCACTGGCGGCTCACATCGTGCACTGCGGCGCGTGCGCCGAGCGCGTGCGGCGCGTCAATCAGGTGCGCGCTGGCCTGATGCTGCTTCGGACACAGCCGATGCCGAGCGGACTGGCGCTGCGCGCCAATACTCGCGGGCTGCGGATGCTGCGGCGGGCAGAGCGCGCCTCGGCTGAGGCTGCCCGTGTCCTGAAATCCGAGCCGTCATTGGCCTGGTGGCGGCGCTGCCAGTTACACATGACGCGCTGGTCCAGCGGACTCACCGCCGCTGTGCTGGCTGTTGTGTTGCGCGCCGGCCTTCAGAACGGTTTTGAGCAGACCCGTACGATGGGCGAAACACTGGCCCGCGAGCATTGGGAGAAGCACATCGATCCGCACGGCGAGTGGCTCGGCGGTCATTGCTCGCCGAACTCGTCATCGATCTCGCCTTCATCGAACTCCGGCAACCCCGAACCCTCCAGCGGTTCGTAGGTCGCCCGCGGCAGCAGGCGGTCGCGGTCGCAAGGCGGGTCCACGTGCGGCGGAAT
>DASXUA010000713.1:0-10371 GCA_036505095.1 Phycisphaerae bacterium | reverse complement strand
TTTCGCGTCACCAGTTTGATGCCCGTTCTGATCGGGCTGACGTATTTTGACGACGCGGAACGTGAACCGATGCCGCCGACCCTCACGAAGATCGACTGGGCGCAGCTCAAGCGGTTCTTCATCGACTCGGCGCGGCAGCTTCGGCCCTGATGGATCGGCTCTGCTCGCCGGGTTATCCCTGAGACTTGCACGCGAACGCGAGTGCGGCGCGTTTCGGATGTGCGGATGCTGCTGGCACTGCGGCAACACCTAATGTCTGTGAACACAATGCACCATCGGGACGCACGGAAAGGCGAATTGCTGTTGCTGGCGAGCTTTCTGGCGGTGCTGATCTGGTCGGGCATTCATCCTCATGATCGACTGACGTGGGTGCTGGAGGTGCTGCCGGCCGTCACGGCTACTCTCGTGCTTCTTGTAACCTATCGCCGCTTCAGGTTTACGTCGCTGTCATACATCCTGATTTGGCTGCACGCGATCGTGCTGGTAATCGGCGGCAAATACACCTATGCGGAAATGCCGCTCTTCAACTGGTTCCGCGAGCTGTTCGGCTGGAGCCGCAATCACTACGATCGGGTCGGGCATTTCATGCAGGGGTTCGTTCCGGCGATCGTAGCGCGGGAGGTCCTGCTGCGGACATCGCCGTTGCGACGCGGGAAATGGCTGACCTTCGTCGTGATCATGATCTGTGTCGGGCTCAGCGCCGTCTTCGAATTATGCGAATGGGGCGTGGCCGAGATCTACGGTGCCAAGGCCGAGTCCTATTTGGCTTTTCAGGGAGATCCCTGGGACACGCAGAAGGACATGGGCATGTGCCTGGTGGGTTCCATCCTGGCGCTCGTTCTGCTGGGCCGCCGGCACGATCGGCAATTGCGGGACGCTGAGACGCTGAGAATCTGAGAAGTAACTTTTTTCTCAGCGTCTCAGCGTCTCAGCGTCGATCGTCGGCAGGAGACCGACCGACCGCCGGTACGCGCGATAAGTATTCAGGCGCTCCAGGTCGATGTCCGTCCGTAACACTCCGGGATTGCCTTTCAGCAGCGTGCGTTGGAGGCGGTCGAGGTGCGGCCGATGGCCGGGGTCGCAGATGGTCGTCGCGCCGCTGGTGTAGTGCGTCTGCGTAGTGCGGACGCCTGAAACAAGCACATGGAAATCATGCCGGGCGTTGGGCCAATCGCTGACCACAACCGGAACGCCGTTTTCCATCGCGCGCGTCAGTGCCAGATTGTGCCACAGCCTGCGCGCGTATTCGACGTGGCCCTCCGCAGGAACCGTGCTCTTGCACGGCACGCACAGGCAATCCACGCGCTCCAGAAGGCCACGCGCCAGCTCCGGCCACCACAGGTCCGCACAGATCAGGACGCCGAAGCGGATTCCGTCGATCGCGTAGAGGCCCGTCGCGATTCCGGACACCCGCAGATCGGCTTCGCGCGAAAACAGCACGCGCTTGTCGTAACGCGCATGTTCGTGTCCGTTGCGATCGACGACGAAGCAGGAGTTGAAGCGCCGTCCGGAAGCATCCGTATAGGCGATGCTGCCGCCGACCACGATCACGTTACAGGCCACGGCCAGAGTTCGCAGGAATTGCCGCGACTGTTCGGCGTGGTTATGCGGGCGATCGACGGCCAGCATGCCGTCAAAAAACTCGGGAAGGACGACCAAATCCAGCGGAGCGTCCGCCACCGTGCGCTCCACAAGCTGCCGCAGGAGATGCAGATTCGGCATGAAGGCCTCAGGACGCAGTTCCGGCTGCAGAACGGCGACGGAAATGAAGCGCGGATTCCGGTCAGTGGCCATCGTCGCACCACGGTCCGCGACTACACGGCAAGCGCGCCGTGCGCGTGCCTGGCGTAGACGGGCTGGGGCCCCTGGATATACTCACCGAACTTTGCCTCCGGCGGAACCGCCGCGCGGGCATTCGAGGAGCATCCGCTACTATGCAAGTTCGATTCCAATGCCCCGCCTGCGGTGGAAGCCACGTGTTCGACATGCCCGAGACGACGGTCTACATGACCTGCGGCCGAACCCGCAAGACCCTGCAACTCCGCCTCACCACCGGCGGCGACGTCCGCGTCGCGATCGTCGGCGAAGGGGCAGCCCAAGAGGCCGAAGCGGGAGCCGAGGAGGAATAGACGCCTCCGCGATTTGCACGAGCGATTTCCGCCGCACACACCAGGCTGCTATACTCACACGTACGGTCCTGAGGACGAGCTGCCATGCCTTCGCCATTCCCCGGAATGAACCCCTTTCTGGAACAAGAGCGCGTCTGGCATGACTTTCACGAGCGTTTCATTCCGGCTGCGGCGGAAGCGCTCGGCGAACAAGTAGATCCCAAATACATCGTGAAGATCGACGAGCATGTCTACATTCACGAGCTTGAAGCTGAGAGTCGCGCGTTTCTCGGGCGGGGCGACTTGACGGTCACGCGCGCACCGAACGCTGGTGAGTCGAAGGCTACGGCCGCAGTCCTGGAAGCTCCCGCGCAGGTGCGGCTGCCGCACTTAGATACGGAGCGCGTGTCGTATCTGGAGATTCGCGATCGTGAGTCGTGGCAGGTCGTGACGGTGCTTGAGCTGCTGAGCCCCGCCAACAAACGCCCGGGACCGGATCGCGAGACTTATATCGCGAAGCGCTCCGAGCTGCTGAATAGTCCGGTTCATTTCATTGAGCTGGACCTGTTGCGCGGCGGGCCACGATTGCCGCTGCTTGGGTTGCAATCCTGTGATTACTACGCTTTGGTCAGCCGCGTGGAAGAGCGGCCGCGAGCCGGCGTCTGGCCGCTAAGTCTGCGCGATCGACTGCCGGTGCTGCCTATCCCGCTGCGCTCGCCTGACCCGGATGCCGCGCTGGACTTGCAATCGATTCTGCACCGCGTCTACGACGCGGCGCGCTATCAGCGCTATATTTATACAATGCCGCCCCAACCCCCGCTGCCACCTGCGGAAGCCGCATGGGCAGCGGAATTGTCGACCACAGCTTGAGGCTGGATCTTCACCGCACAACGCGGCGCTCGCGAAGCGCTCGGTCCGACTCGTTAGTACTCAGGCGTGTGGCCAGGAATTGGCCAGTGTAGCTGTTGGGATTGGCGGCGATTTCTTCCGGCCGGCCTTCGGCGACGATATAGCCACCGGCCTCGCCGCCTTCGGGACCCAGATCGATGACCCAGTCGGCCATCTTGATCACGTCCAGATTGTGCTCGATCGTGATGATCGTGTGGCCTAGCGCCGCCAGACGATTGAGCACGTTCAGCAGGTTGTGGATGTCGGCGAAGTGCAGACCGGTCGTCGGCTCGTCGAGAATGTACAGCGTATGACCCGTCGGCGACTTGCCCAGCTCGGCGGCGAGCTTGACGCGCTGGGCCTCGCCGCCGGACAGCGTGGTCGATGATTGTCCGAGCGTGACATACCCCAGCCCCACGTCGATCAGCGAGCGCAGAAGCTGCTTGATCTTGCTGAAGTTGTCGAAGAACACGGCCGCGTCCTCGACACGCATATCGAGCACGTCGGCGATGCTCTTGCCGCGATAGCGAATCTCCAGCGTCTCGCGGTTGTAGCGCGTCCCCTTGCAGGCGCTGCACGTCACGAAGACATCCGGCAGAAAGTGCATTTCAATGCGCTTGGTGCCCTGACCCTGGCATTCCTCACAGCGCCCGCCTTTGACGTTGAAGCTGAATCGTCCGGGCGAGTACCCGCGAATCTTGGCTTCGCGCGTCTTGGCATAGAGCTGACGAATGAGATCGAACACGCCCACGTAGGTCGCCGGATTGCTGCGCGGTGTCCGGCCGATCGGTGACTGATCGATCTCGATCACGCGATCGACGCGCGACGCGCCGACGATCCGGTCAAACGCCCCGGGCTTCTCGCCTGAGCCGAACAGCCGGCGCTTCAGCGCCCGCAACAGAATCTGCGACACGAGCGTGCTCTTGCCGCTACCCGAAACGCCGGTGACGCAGACGAAGCATCCGAGCGGGAAGCGCACATCGATGTTTTTCAGATTGTTCTGCCGCGCGCCGCGAATCTCGACTGAATTTGCCAGGTTGATCGGCCGGCGCTCCTCCGGGACCGGAATCGAGAACTTGCCCGAAAGGTACTTGCCGGTGATGGATGCCTCGCAGCTACGAATATCGGCGAGTGTTCCCTGAGCGACGATGTCGCCGCCATGCGTGCCCGCGCCTGGTCCGATATCCACGACATGCTCGGCGGCCGCGATGACGTCCTCGTCGTGTTCCACGACGATCACTGTGTTGTCCAGCGCGACGAGTTCGCGCAGCGTGTTGACCAGGCGGCGCGAGTCGCGCTGATGCAGCCCGATGGTCGGCTCATCCAGCACATAGCACACGCCCACGAGCCCGCTGCCCACCTGAGTCGCCAGCCGAATCCGCTGGGCCTCGCCGCCCGAGAGCGTGCCGCTAGGCCGGTCGAGCGAGAGATACTCGACGCCGACGTCGCACATGAACTTCAGCCGCCGGCGGATTTCGCGCAGGATCGGCTCGGCCACGACCTGCCGATCCCCTGCAAACGCCAGGTTTTCGAAAAACGTGCGCGCGTCCTGCACGTTCAGGCGACAGATTTCGGCGATGTTGCGATCGCCGACGGTAACCGCCAGGGCTTCCGGGTTCAGCCGCGCGCCGTGGCATTGCTCGCACGGCGATTCGCTGAGAAACGCGTGCAACCGCTGCTTGACCGACTCGGAATCCGTGTTCGACCAGCGCCGCTTGAGATTCGGAATGACCCCCTCGAATTCAAAGGCCTGACTTTCGGCGCTGGGATCCGGTAACGCTCCCTTACAGTCGCGGTTCTGAACGGCGGCGGTGGTGCCCTGCATCAAAATATTGGCCGCTTCGACCGGCAGGTTGCGGAAAGGGATACGCGGCGAGATGCCGAAGTGCGCGCAGAAGGACTGCAAGGCGGCCGCATAGAGCGCGTTCATCCGCTTGCCGCTATGACGCCACGCGCTGATGGCCCCCTCGCCCAGAGGCACGTCGGGGTCGGGCACGATCAATTCGGGGTCGAACTCCAGCACCCTGCCCAGCCCATTGCACGCTGGACAGGCGCCGTGCGGTGAGTTGAAGCTGAACAGCCGCGGCGATAACTCGGGAAGTTGTACCTGCGGGTGCAGCGGGCAGGACAGCTCCAGCGAAAACACGTGATCGGTAAATCGCCGGGTGGCGTGGGTCGGATCGGCCACGCCGTCGTCCGGGACTCGCCGCGGCTCGCGGAGCGAGCCCGGCCGCGCCGCGGCCGAACCGCCTTCGGCGGGAGCGGCGTGTCCCGGATCGCCGTTCTCCGCGGCGATGATTACGCGGCTGCCGGACAGGCCGGCCGCGATGTTCAGGCTGTCGGCCAGGCGCGTGCCGATGTGCGGCTTGACCGAGGCGCGATCAACGACCACGTCGATGATCGGATGTTTGCCGCGGCGCGTCTGCTGTAGCGTCCTGAGCGCGCCGGCGTCCTCGAGCGAGAAAACCTCGCCATTGATCCGTGCGCGGACGAACCCCTGGCGTGCGACGCGCACGAGCGCTTCGCCCGGGGTCGCTCCAGCCAGCGCGGGTGCGGCGCCCCCTGGCGCGGCGTCCGCTGGGGAGGCCGCGGCTCCCGCCGGGGAGGGCGAGGCTCCCGCCGAGCCGGCTCGCCGGGAGGCTCGCCCTCCCAACGCGTCGCTGATCGGCGCCAGCACCATGAAGCGCCGGCCCTCCGGCCAACTCAGCACCGTGTCGACAATCTGCGCGATGGACTGCCGCGTAATTGCCCGGCCGCAGATCCAGCAGCGCGGCTGCCCAAGCCGCGCAAACAGCAATCGCAGGAAATCGTAAATCTCCGTCGTGGTCGCAACGGTCGAGCGCGGGTTCGAGGTCGTCGAGCGCTGCTCGATCGCGACCGTGGGGGTCAGCCCTTCGATACGGTCGACGTCCGGCTTGGGCATCTGCTCCAGGAACTGCCGGGCGTGGGCCGAGAGCGACTCGACGTACTTCCGCTGGCCCTCGGCATAGAGCGTGTCGAACGCCAGCGAACTCTTCCCGCTACCGGACAAGCCGGTCAGCACCGTCAGGCGCCCCCGCGGAATCTCGAGCGTCACGTTCCTGAGGTTATGCTGCCGGGCCCCCTCGATTCGGATGACCTTACGTTCGTCTGCCAACGACGATCCCCTGTGTTATCCCCGTCCGGGCGGCATGGCCTCACGGCTTCAGCCGGGTGGCCATGCTTTTGAGCCAGGCATGCTTACCCGCTTCGCGTGAAAGCATGCCAGCCGCGGCGGGCGTGCGGGCGGCAATCCGTCCGCCCGCCCTGGCGAGAAACACTTCAGAGTAGCCGGATTTGGGTTATGATTCAACGCGGGCTCAAAAGCGACGAACCGCGCTGCGAGGAATGGTCTATGGCGTTCATCAATACCGTGGGCGAAGCCGATGCCGAAGGGCTGCTGGCCGATATCTATGCTACAGCACGCCGGCGTGCCGGCCGCGTGTTTAACATTCTGAGATTGCAGAGCCTCAGCCCCGCAGCGCTGCGCTCATCCATTGCGTTTTATCTGGACCTGATGCACGGTTCCTCGCCGCTGAGCCGCGCGCAGCGCGAGATGATCGCCGTCGTCGTTTCGCGCATCAACGAGTGTCACTACTGACTGCACGCCCACGCGGATGACCTCCGGGCCGAGGTCCAGGATGAAGCACTCGTGCGGCAGATCATCACCGACTACACCCGCGCCGCGCTCGACGGCGCCACGCGCGCCCTGCTGGATTACGCCGCCAAGCTGACGCGCGCGCCGGCCGTGATCGCGCGACAGGACATCGACAACCTGCGCGCGGCGGGCCTGTCCGACCGGGCCATCCACGATGCGGCGCAGGTCACGGCGTATTTCAACTACATCAACCGCGTGGCGGACGGCCTGGGCATCGACCCCGAGCCCGAAATGCCGCCGCGCTGAGCCGCGCGGCGTTCAGAACCGCGACCGTGAGTGAGCGTCGGTGGCCTTCGGCAGCGCGCGCCATCGTACAGCCGCGGAGCGCTCGCTGACACTCGCGGTTCTGAACGGTGGCGGTCATAGTCGGTTTTGTGCTGGAAAGGGCGACTCAGCGGATGCCGCCGCGGCGGCGGGCGTCGCCGGCCGATAGGCTGAATTGACCGCGCCCTTCGGATTGCCACCATTCACGGATGCGCTGCTGCGCCGCACTGCGTGCGGCGGGTTGGCCATCCGCCCGGTAGCCGAAATCGATGCCGGTCAGAATCTGGATGCGTTCCGCTGCCAGATCGGCGCTGCTGAATGACTGCGTGGCGCCGTTAACCATGCTACGGAATCCGGCATTGCTGGTGCACCGCAACCCTTCCACCAGCACCGGAACGGCCATCACGTTGTTCGCCTGCGACAACGCTGAAAGGATCGCCTCGGCGGTCGCGGCGCGGTCATTGGGATGGGCTTCGAGATCCTCGGCGGTGAGCTTCAGCAGCAACTCGAACTCCTCGCGCCGCCCGTGCTGCGCCAGCAGACCCAGCACGGTGGTATCGGGCGGGCTTTCACGGGCGACCAACTCGCGCAGCCGCACCAGCGGCCGGTCGTCTCCCATCTGCAGCAGCGCCTGGGCCGCCAGCGAGCGGATGTGCGGCGGGCCGGCTTCCTCGAAGAGCGTGCGCAGATTCCCGATCGCCCGTTCGCGCTCGCCCATGTTGACCAGCACATTGATCATCTCCAGCCGCTCTTCGACCGGAGCGTGATCGATGCGCCAGGCCAGCGCCTCGGCCGGCGCGAGGGTTTGCGTATTCATCCACCATTCGCGCACGGCCGCGATGATCTGGCCGCGCGAAGCCTCGTCCATGGCGATCAGCGGCGTCAGCGGTCCGCCGTACATGTTGCCCGCGGCGCGCATGCGGCGGTTGAAGCTGCAATTGGTGATGGCTTCGATGATCGAGATGGCCACGTCCTGCCGCCGCGCCAAAGTGGGAATGAGCACCTCCTTGCCGGCGCCCAGGACCACGCGCGTGGTCACGGTGTCGTCGATCAGGTCCACCAGCACCGGCAGCGCCTCGCGGCCGCGCTTGAAGAGCCGGAAAGCCGGATCCATCTGCTCGTGTTCGGCCGAAACGGTCAACTGCTGCCAATAGCCGGTGAACTTGTGGGTAAGCGGATCGGGCGCGCCGCGCCCGGTGCCGGTCAGGACGTCGATCGGCAGCTTGCAATCGATGAGCGCGGCCGTCAGATCATCCAGGGAGGCGTCGGCGGCGCGCGATTTGCCTTGGTGTTCGATTTCCACAGCGGCGCGCAGATCGCGCAGCAAATCGCGGGCGGCTGCGAGAACTTCCGGTTCGTTGTCCCGCGCGGTGCTGCCCTGCAGCGCCGTGGCGAGATCGTCCGCGATGGCGCCGCGCGCCTCGCCGGCGTTGATGCGTTCCGTAGCGCGTCGGATCGCCGCGCCCACGCCGCTGGACAGGTCTGTGGCGCGCATCTTCAACTGCGGCGCCGGCTGCCCCTGAAATGCGGCGGCGCCTGAGGCCAACGTAGCGAAGCACGTCGTGTAGAGAAACGCCGCTGTCCAGCGATGGCGCCGAGCAGTGTTGCCCCGAAGGGGCGCGCTAAGACAGCCCAGGGCAACGCCCTGGGTCGGCGCGCGACCGAGAAAATGAAGCCCTGAAAGGGCGCGCTTGGCCGCCGGCGTGCGATTAGCGCGCCCTTGCAGGGCTTCGCGCGCGCGCCTCGCGCTATCCCAGGGCGTTGCCCTGAGCTGGCATAGATCAGGGCTTCGCCCTTGGCCACCTGGCGATCCACCGCGGCGGCGCGCACAGGCTAGCTCAGGCGATCCACGATCATTCCCAGGCTTCATGCTTTCACGATTTTCTGCCGCCCGTCGGTGCAGGCCGCGGTCGCGTTGCGGGTATCGACGACGAGTTGCGCGTGCCGCACGATCCACGGGTAATCGTACGCAGAGTGATCCGTCGCAATCAACACACAGTCATATTCGCGCAGCAGCGCCTCGCTCAGCTCGCGGCTGGTCATGCCCAGATTGTGCTCGCGCTGCTTGGGCGTCTTCGGCACGAACGGGTCGTTGTAATCCACCTGCGCTCCGCGCTCGCGCAACATCTCGATCAGCTCGATTGACGGCGATTCACGGATATCGTCCACGTTTTTCTTATACGCCAGACCGAGCACCAGGATTTTCGAGCCCTTAATCGGCTTGCCGTGCTCATTAAGTGCCTCGGCCAGCCGCGCGATGACATACTTGGGCATCTGCCGGTTGATTTCCCCGGCCAACTCGATGAAGCGTGTCGACGTGTCGAACTCATGCGCCTTCCAGGTCAAATAGAACGGGTCGATCGGGATGCAGTGCCCGCCCAGCCCCGGTCCCGGATAAAACGGCTGGAACCCGAACGGCTTGGTGGAGGCCGCGCTGACCACCTCCCACACGTCGATGCCCATCTTGTCGAAAAGCATCTTCATCTCGTTGATCAGCGCGATATTCACGCAGCGATAGACGTTTTCGAGAATCTTGGCGGATTCGGCCACTTCGCAGGTCGAAACCGGCACAACTTTCGCGACGGCCGCGCCGTAGAGCGCGGTGGCCAATTCCAGGCTTTTCGGCCCGAAACCGCCGACGACCTTCGGAATCGTGGAGGTGCTGAAATCGCTGCGGCCCGGATCTTCGCGCTCGGGCGAGTAGGCCAGGTAGAAATCCTTCTCGGCCTTCAGACCGGTTTCTTCGAGGATCGGCTTGACGACCTCGCGGGTCGTGCCGGGATAGGTGGTGCTCTCGAGCACGACAAGCTGCCCCTTGACCAAAACATCGCGGACCATCTTCGCGGTGCCGACCACGTGAGTCATGTCGGGCTCGCGCATCTTGGTCAGGGGGGTGGGCACGCAGATGATGATCGCGCCGCAGGTCTTCAGCTCGGCCGGGTCGGTGGTGGCACGGAAGCGCTGCTCCTTCACCAGCACGCCGATCTGCTCAGACGGGATGTGCTTGATGTAGCTCTTGCCGCGATTGAGCTGCGCGACCTTTTGCGGGTCAATATCCAGCCCCAGGCAGGTAAAGCCCGCGCTGCAAAAGGTCCGCACCAGCGGCAGTCCGACATATCCCAGGCCGATGATGCCGACCTCGGCCGTGCGGTCCTTGATCCCGGTCAACAACGAGTGGTGATTGTTCGCCATGCCTGCTCCGTAGCGCCGCCATCTTGGCGGCACGTACCGCCGGCATCTTGCCGGCGCGAACCCCTGTTACCTTCGACTCGCAGCTTGTGGTGCGGCCGTCGTGGCTGCATCCCGGCGCGCCGCTGCAGGCGGGACGCCTGCACCACAACCGCGCTCGGCATGCTTACCCGCTACGTGAACGCATGCCACCCAACGCGGGGCACAATCATAGAGCGGCCAAAACCCCCGGCCAAGTTGACTTGC
>DASXUA010000712.1:0-8670 GCA_036505095.1 Phycisphaerae bacterium | reverse complement strand
GACAATTCCGGCGCGACGCTGACCACGCATACGCATGAAACGATCGACGGCGTTGTTACCGTGGGAGAAACCATCCCGAACAGCGATTGGAAGTTCTGCGGCGGCGGCACGTTTGCCGCGCCGACACCGGTGACCACGCTGCCGGTGCTGCTGTGTCTGAAGAACGGCTTCGATCCAGCGAAGCTCTACGAGCTGGTTTATACCGTTAAAGATCCCTACGTGCTGGGGGCCGGCACCGCTGCGTTCCGCGATGTCGGATCGTTCTTCAAATACGACGTTGCGGATGATTTCGGTACTGCCAACCCGCTCGCCGGCTCCATCCAATGGTCCATCATTCGCGGCTCCTCGCAGTCGGGCAACTTCACCCGGCACTTTATCTTCCTTGGCATGAACGAGGACGAGGCCGGACGTATCGTGCACGAAGGCGCCTGGCCGCTCATCGCCGGGCGGCGGGTTGCCAACAATTCCCGCTGGGGGCAACCGGACGGCGTGCTGGAGCTCTATCAGATGGGCAGCGAAGGTCCGCAGTGGTGGCACAAGTATCCCGATCAGGTTCGCAATCTGCCGCCGGGCGGCATCCTCGATCGCTGCAGCTTGACAGAGACGTGTCCGAAGATCGTCGAGACCTTCGGCGGGGCTGAAGTCTTCGCTCTGAAGATGACGACCTCCTGGGTCGGCACGGATCCCAAGGCCGACATTCCGTTACCGGAAATCGTCCGTCGCTATTACCTGCCGAGCTCCACGCACGGCGGCGGCGGGGGCGGGTTCAACGAGGCGATACCCGACACCGGTGTCAACTGTCCCGGCAACAATTGGGGCAGGGGCACGTTACGCGCGAATCCAGTCCCGGCAACACAGCTCGTCAACCGTTTGCGCGTCGCCTTGCGCGAATGGGTGATGCATGGAACGTTGCCACCGGCGAGCCGCTGGCCGCACATGCACGGACCCAAGAACGAACGCAACCTGGTCGAGCCGACGAAAGCAGCGATGGGCTTCCCAAGCGGCGTTCCGGGCATACCGGATTCGATCTTCCTCCCGGAAAACTTCGTCAACCCGGTGCTCGATTATGACTGGGGTCCGGAGTTCGATCATTTCAACGCGACTGGCGTGCCCACGAATGAGCCGCCGCCGATCAGGAGCGTAATCAAGATGCTCGTGCCGCGCGTGGATGCGGACGGCAATGAACTTGGTGGAGTTCCAACCGTGCTGCGCGATGCGCCGCTGGGAACGTATCTGGGCTGGAACATCACCGCCGGTCCGGGCGACGCCGCCTATGACGGAAGACCGTTCCACGCCGGTCAGACCTGCAATTACGTCGGCGGCATGGTGCCGTTTTACAAGACCAAGGCGCAACGCCTGGCCGCGGGCGATCCGCGCCTGTCACTGGAAGAGCGCTACGTTACGCACGACGGCTACGTCGCGGCGGTGAAGGCAGCGGCCAACAACGCGGCTTGCCAAGGCTATTTGCTTGCCGGGCCCGCCGCCGCGGCGATGGGTGCGACATGCACGGCGCCCATTCCCCCGGGGTTTAACGATGACTGGGCGACTCTGGTCAATCAAGCCATCGCGAGCAACGTCTGCAATCAGCTCGGCGATGGGGGGCTGTGCAATCCGGGACCTTGAGCGCCACGGGTTGTTATCCGCAGTCACAGGAGTTGCCGGTTGCGTGCAAAGTTTTAGAAGTCGTACGGGGCGCGTGCCGCAAGGCGCGCGCCCTGTAGTACGTCCTGACGGTAGATTGTTCCGGCTGGCGATCAAGCATCGAGACGCCGGTCCCAACAATAGGCCGAACCGCAGCGCAATGCTGCGTGCGTTGCCACACCGTAGCAAAGGAGGAGCCATGGTCAGCGTCCGTCTTTTTCTCGTCTCTCTTGTCGTTGCATCTGCGCCGCGCATGTTGATCCACTCGCCGGCGCAAGAGATCGCTGGGCTGTCGTTTCGCCGTATACGCGGCAACTGAAAGGACCCGGGCTCAACATAAGTACCGGCGCCTTTCAGCATCACTAACCGAGGAGAAAGGACATGGCTGCAAAAAGTTCGCGCGAGCACTTGCCGGTTGCTGAGAATGCGCCGCGGAGGAAGCTCATTTACGTTGCAATTGTGAGTGCGTTGGCAACGGCCGGAGCATTGGTTGCGGCGCCCGCGGCCGATGCCCGCACCACCAAGCTGCAAATCGATTCACGAACGATTGCCTTCGGCGGTTACTCGTTTGCCGGTGTCGGTCAGTTCGAAAGAATCGTCGGCATTGCATACGGGGAAGTCGACCCGAGCGATCCGAAAAATGCGGTGATCGTCGACATCGGGCTCGCGCCGACAAACGCGAGCGGGAAAGTCGAGTATGCGCACAATTTCTACATCCTGAAGCCGCTCGACCTCAGCAAGGGCAATCACAAGATGATGTACGAACCGCCCAATCGCGGCGGCAAGACGCACGGAACACTGAATCGGGGTGCCGGCGGCAACGACCCGGGCGCGGTCACCGACCCGGCCGTGCTCGCCAATACGTTCCTCTGGCCCCGCGGCTACACGACGGTGTGGAGCGGCTGGGAAGATCTGGCGAGCCTCACCAGCTTGACCGCGACCGTGACACTTCCAATCGCGCACAACCCGGACGGCTCGACGATCACCGGTCCCGCGTATGAATACATCGTAACCTCGGGGAGTTCGTTCGCGCTGGCCTATCTGCCAGCGGATCCGACGGACAAGGTCAGTCCGATATTGACCCATCGCGTTCACCTGGACGACCCGCCGCAGGTGGTTCCTGCATCAGGATGGGCGTACACCGACGCGACGGGCACGGCGATCAAGCTGACGACGGGGAATTTCATCGGCAATGACATTTATGAATTTTCGTACATCGCGAAGGATCCGACCGTCAACGGCCTGGGCTTCGCGGCGGTGCGCGATTTCAACTCGTTCCTGCGCTATGCCACCGCCGACGATTTCGGGACTCCGAACCCGTTGGCGGGAGACGTGACGCGGATCTACACGGAAACTTCATCGCAGCCCGCGCGTACGCTCAATGACTTCCGCTATCTCGGTTTCAATGCGGATGAGAACAATAGGATCGTCTTCGATGGGATGATGAATTGGGTCGGCGCCGGCGACGGCGTCAACATGAATTACCGCTGGTCGCAATCCGGGCGCACCGAGCGTAACCGCCAGGACCACCTGTACCTCGAGGGCCTGTTCCCGTTTGCGCATCAGACGACGTTCGACCCGATCTCCGGCACGACCGACGGTCGCTACAAGAGATGCGAGGCGACCAACACCTGTCCCCTCGCACTGGAGTTCTATTCGTCCAACGAGTACTGGGTGAAGGCCGCCTCGCTATTTCATACGGATCCCACGGGGAGCGTCGACCTTCCGGATCATCCGGACGCCCGCCTGTATCTACTCTCGAGCAAGCAGCATGGTGGTGCCGGTAACCCGGCGTCCATGGGCAATTGCCAGCAGTTTCTCAATCCGCTGGACTCGGCACCGGTACAGCGCGCCCTGTGGGAAGACTTGGACCAGTGGTCGACCAAGGGGATCGCACCGCCACAGTCGCAGGTTCCCAAGCTTGCCGACGGAACGCTCGTGCCACCGTTGCCGCAGGCTGGGACCGGATTCCCGAATATCCCGGGGGTTACGTACACCGGCTTGAAGACCACCCGTTATCGGGCGAATTACGGTCCGAATTTCTACGCGACCGGCATTCCCACCATCAATCCACCCGTGTTCACTGCGCCCTACCAGGACAATCCGGCGAACGGGCCGATCTACCCGAGCTTCGTACCGACGACCGACAGCGACGGCAATGAGATCGCCGGCATCCGGTTGCCCGAATTGACGGCGCCTTTGGCGACATACACCGGCTGGGCGCTGCGACGGGGCGTGTGGGCCAACGATGGTTGCGAAGGCTCGGGGCAGTACATCCCGTTCGCCAAGACCAAGGCCGATCGTGTGGTCTCGGGCGATCCGCGCCCGTCGGTCGAAGAGCGCTACCCTTCGTTCGGTCAGTACTACAGTGCGGTGATCCGTGCGATCGACGGCCTGGTCAAGGACCGCTTCCTGCTCTGCGAAGATACCGCAGCCATGCAGGCGCGACTGCTGCAGGCAGGGCTGAACGCGGGCGTCCCGCCGCCCAAGGGCAACCTGCCGCCCCAGACGCAGGTACCGAACTGCCAGGTTGCGGCGCAGTCATCGCCCGCCGGACAATAGGAGGAAACTCTGCTCGGGCGGCAAGCGTCGAGCTTGCCGCCCGAAGGACTGCGACTGACCGACTTTCCAGCAGACGACTCCGTCAGTCTTGAGATGACCGGAGCGTCGCCGTGGAGCGTCGACCCCCTGATTCATGGAGTACGCCAACAGCGTATTGGCCGGTCAATCCCGCACGGAAGCAAATACTCCGACCCATCAGCTTCGTACAGCCTACGGCGCGGTCCGTGTGGCACACTAGCTCCGCTCCAGGCATACCTATCGGGCGCGCGCGGCTCTTGCGCCCTTCCTGCGAAGCCCGAGCAAGAAAATGGATCAGGCCACCGACAGCACAACCGCTGAAGTTTCCGGCCCCGCCGTCGGAACATCGTTGCTTGCGGTCGAAGACCTGCACGTTCACTTCGTGACCTCGCGCGGCGTCATACGCGCCGTGGAGGGCGTGAGCTGGCGCGTGTATCCGGGCGAAATGGTGGCGCTGGTGGGAGAGTCGGGTTGCGGAAAATCGGTGTCCGCCTTGGCGGTCATGCGACTGCTCGCCAAGCCGGCCGGGCGCGTGACGCGCGGGCGCATCCTATTCGAGGGCCGCAACCTGCTCGAGCTGCCCGAGGACGACATGCGCGCCATCCGCGGGCGCGACATCTCGATGATCTTCCAGGAGCCGATGACCTCGCTCAACCCGGTGCTGACTATCGGCCTGCAGATCATGGAGCCGCTGCTCATACACAAAGGGATGAACGAGACCCAGGCCAAGAGCCGCGCCATCGAATTGCTGCAGATGGTCGGCATCTCCGACGCCGAGCGGAGGCTCGGCCAGTATCCGCACCAGTTCTCCGGCGGCATGCGCCAGCGGGTGATGATCGCGATAGCGCTGGCCTGCAATCCCAAACTGATTATTGCCGATGAGCCGACCACCGCGCTCGACGTCACCATACAGGCGCAGATCCTGCACCTGATGAAGGAGCTGTCGCGTGAGCTGGGCATCGCGATGGTGGTGATCACCCACAACCTCGGCATTGTGGCGCGCTATGCTGACAGGGTGAACGTGATGTACGCGGCGCGCATGGCCGAGCAGGGAACGGCAAGAAGCGTATTCGCCAAGGCGCTGCATCCCTATACCGTCGGCCTGCTGCGCTCGGTGCCGAGACTTGACCGGCCGCGCGGCGCGAAGCTCGAGACCATCGAGGGTCTTCCGCCGAGCCTTCTTGCCCCGCCGAAGGGCTGCCGCTTCGCGCCGCGCTGCCCCGCGAGGGAGGAAGCCTGCGAATTGACGCTGCCCGAGCTTGAGGAAATCGAGCCGGCGCATTACTCCGCCTGCCTGCGTGCGCGCGAGCTCGCGCAGCGGGGGCCCCAGGGCATAGGTCTGGTCTCGGCCGATGCAACGCGACCGGCCCCGCCCAAGGCGTTCGATACCAAGCCGCTGCTTGAAGTGCAGGGGCTGAAGACCTGGTTCGAGGTGAGCCGCGGCGTGCTTGGCGGCGGCCGCGCGGTACTGCGCGCGGTGGACGACGTGTCCTTCGAGATCCGCGCCGGAGAGACATTGGGACTGGTGGGGGAGTCCGGATGCGGCAAGACGACCGTGGGCCGAACGCTGTTGCGCCTGGAGCGCGAAACGGCCGGCCGCATCGTGTATGACGGGCTCGACGTGACGCGTGCCAGCGCCGAGGAGATCAAGCGCTACCGGCGCTCGATCCAGGTGATCTTCCAGGACCCGTATTCCTCACTCAACCCGCGCATGACCGTGGGCCAGATCATCGCGGAACCGACGCTGGTTCACGGCTTGGTGCCCAACCGGACGGCGGCCGCCAAGCGCGTTTCCCAACTGCTTGCCCAGGTGGGCCTGTTCGAGTACATGGCCGAACGCTATCCGCACGAGCTCTCCGGAGGCCAGCGCCAGCGCGTCGGCATCGCACGCGCGCTCGCCTTGGAGCCAAAGTTCATCGTTTGCGATGAGCCGGTGTCGGCATTGGACGTGTCGATTCAGGCACAGATCATCAATCTGCTCGAGGACCTGCAGAAAGCGCTGGGACTCACTTATCTTTTCATCGCCCACGACCTCGCGGTGGTGCGCCACATTTCGGATCGGGTGGTGGTGATGTATCTGGGCCGGGTGATGGAAATCGCCGACCGCGATAGCCTTTACAGCGAACCGCTGCATCCCTACACCAAGGCGCTGCTGAACGCGGTGCCGATTCCCGACCCGGAACTCGAGCGCGAACGCGCCCGCTCGGTGCTCGGCGGCGAGGTCCCCAGCCCGCTCAATCCGCCGCAGGGCTGCGTGTTTCACACGCGTTGTCCCATGGCCACGCGGGAATGCCAGGAAAGCGTGCCTGCGCTGCGGGAAATCAAGCCGATGCATTTCGCCGCCTGCATCAAGGTATAGCAAACCCGCAATGCACTGTAGGTTAACCGTCGCAAGGGCCGCAGAGCTATCAAAACGAATTTACCGCAACGTTCGGGCTTGACCCGATTTGCCAAAGGAGGCTCACATGAAATTCCCATCCGCCATTGTAGCGGCCGTGCTCGCGTTCGGGGCGCCGCATGCGCTCGCGCAAACGCCCAAGACGGGCGGCACACTCACCTTCGCGGTCAGCGCCGAACCGCCCAACTACGACTGCCATGCGCAGAGCTCATTCGCCTTCATCCATCCCGTGCGGCCGCATTACTCGACGCTGCTCAAGTTCGATACCGCCAACTACCCGAAGATCGTGGGTGACCTGGCCGAGTCCTGGACGGTCGCGCCCGACGGCCTGGCCTACACCTTCAAGCTGCGGCGCAACGTCAAGTTTCATGACGGCTCCGCGTTCACCTCGGAGGACATAAAGGCCACTTACGACAGGCTCAGGAAACCGCCGGAGGGCGTGCGTTCGCTGCGCGAGGAGAGCTACAAAGACATCGCCGCCATCGACACGCCCGACGCGTACACCGTGGTGTTCAAGCTGTCCAGGACCAACGCCTCCATGCTGTCCAACTTCGCGTCGCCCTGGGACTGCGTTTACAGCGCCGCCAAGCTTAAGACCGATCCCAAGTTTCCCGAGCGCAACATCCTCGGCACCGGCGCGTTTACTTTCGTCGAGCACCAGGCCGGCTCGCACTGGGTGGGCCGCAAGTTTGACGGTTACTTCGAGCGAGGCAAGCCCTACCTCGATGGCTATCGGGCGGTATTCATGAGCGGCGCGCCGATGGTGAACGCGCTCGCCGCTGGCCAGGTGCTGGCGGAGTTCCGCGGCCATTCGCCCGCCGACAGGGATCGTTTGATGCAGGCGCTGGGCGACCGCGCGGTGGTGGTCGAGTCTCCCTGGGTCTGCAGCCTCGTGGTGAGCTTCAACGCCAAGAAGAAGCCCTTTGACGATCCGCGCGTGCGCCGGGCTCTGTCGCTCTCGATCGACCGCTGGGCGGGCGCACAGGCGCTGCAGAAGATCGCACTGGTGCGACACGTTGGCGGGCTGCTGCGCCCGGGCTACGATCTCGCGATCAGCGAGCAGGATCTGGTCAAGCTGCCGGGATTTGCGCGCGACATCAATGCGTCCCGGGCCGAGGCGCGTCGGCTGCTCAAGGAGGCTGGGGCCGAGAATCTGACCTTCAAGCTGACCAACCGCAATGTCGCCATGCCCTACACGCCGGTGGGTGTGTTCCTGATCGACCAATGGCGCCAGATCGGGTTGACCGTGGAGCATGAGCAACTCGAGACGCGGCTGTACCTGGCCGCGCAGCAGCGGGGTAACCCGACTTATGACGCAGCGCTTGATTTCAACTGCGACTTCATGGACGAGCCCAACCTGCAGCTGCAGAAGTACCTGTCCGCGGACCGTTCGGCGCTCAATTATTCGGGCCACGTCGACCGCAAGCTGGACGATCTCTACGACAAGCAGGCGGGAGAACTCGACCGGGGCAAGCGCATTGCGCTGCTGCGCGAGTTCGAGCGCCAGGTGCTGGATCAGGCCTACGTCATCCCCACGATCTGGTGGCACCGCATCATCGTCCACCACAAACAGATGAAGGGCTGGCACATCACGCCCAGCCATTACGTGGGGCAGGACCTGACTGACGTCTGGCTGGATCGGTAAAAACTGGCCGCATGAGGGGAAGCTGCCGCGCTTCCCCTCCCACCGCTGCTGACCCTTGCTTCGCTACATCGCTCAGCGCCTGCTGCTGATGATCCCGACCCTGCTCGGGGTCGCGATCCTGGTGTTTCTGATGCTGCGCGTCATGGGCGGCGACCCGGTTGAAGTGATGCTGCGGGGCGAGGGCGCCAACGTCTCACAGGCGGTGATCGAGATGGAGCGGACGCGCCTGGGGCTCGATCGGCCGATCTATGTCCAGTTTGCCAAGTGGCTGGGCGGCATGGCGACCGGCGATTTCGGCGTGTCGATGTGGACCGGCCATCCGGTGTCCCAGGAGATCGCCTCCAGGCTGCAGCTCTCGCTCCAGGTCGCGATCATGGCGACCATCCTCGCGGTACTGATCTCGATC
>DASXUA010000711.1:0-3145 GCA_036505095.1 Phycisphaerae bacterium | reverse complement strand
GAAAGGCTCCGAATCCGCTCCGAATGCACCACAACCGGCTCGTCGTCATAAGTGAAGTCATTGATCAGCGTATCGACATAGCATACCGCCGCCAGCAGCGCGATCCCCACGCCCCAGCGCCAGGACGTACCGGCCGCCCGGGCCGGCGCGAGCAAGCTGGCGGCGGTGTCACCCGCCTTCGGTGAATTGCTTGAGCGCACGGGTTTCACGTCTGAATCGTATCCGGCGGGCTCGTATCGGGAAGCCAGAACAAGAATGGCGGCCGATCGGCCGCCATTCAGCACTTCAGGAGGAGGAGGTTCAAAGAAGCGTCAGGCTTCTACCCCATCTACGCCCGAAACCGATTCCGGGTTCTGCCAGATCCGCGGAAGTTCTTGCTGAACCCTGAACCCCGAATCCTTAACCCTCTTGCCTGCGTTGACACTTCACCTCACCCCGCTAACATAGAGGGGCTATGGTCCTCAGAAAAATCCGCGTATTGAGCTGTGCGGCCGTCACGCTGGCGCTGGCCGGCCTGGGACAGGGTGCGCCCGTTCCCCGGCTGGCTCCCACCCGCTGGGAGCTGGATTTCGCCTTCCGCGACCCGCTGCGCATTACGGTCACGCTGCCCGGCGATCAACACCCGACCACTTTCTGGTATCTGCTCTTCACGGTCACCAACAACAGCGGTCAGGACGTGGAGTTCTACCCCACCTTCGATATCGTCACCGATACGCTGCAAACGGTCGAAGGCGGCGCCGACATCAGCCCGCGCGTGCAGGACGCCATCCGCGAACGCCACAAGAGTGAATACCCGTTCTTCGTCGATCCGACCAAGCTCAGCGGCAAGCTGATGCAAGGCGAGGACAACGCCCGCACCTCCTGCGCTATCTTCCGCACCTTTGACCCGCAGGCCAGCCGCTTTACAATCTATATCGCGGGCCTCTCCGGGGAGATTCAGCGGCAACGCAACGTCGGCTTCGATCCCAAGCAACCGGAATCGGAAAAGAACCCCAAGTTCTTCACGTTGCGAAAGACGCTGGCGATGACCTACGAGTTGCCGGGCGATCCGCAGACCCGCAAAGACGCTACGCCCGCCCGCGTCAACCGCGAATGGGTCATGCGGTAGGGGGGTGGCATGGCAAGTCCGCTGGGAGCCGCCGTGGTGGGCGGCCTTTTGCTTGCCCGTGCGAAATTAGGTGGGGGAGGGCGAGGCTCCCGCCGAGCCTTGATGGCTGGCGATTTACGAATCCAAAAGGTGACTTATGGCACATAAAAAAGGGCAAGGCTCCACACGTAACGACCGGGACAGCAACCCACAATTTCGCGGCGTCAAGCGCTGGGGCGGCCAGGCCGTCACGACCGGCACCATCCTGGTGCGGCAGTGCGGCACGCCCTTCGTGCCGGGCCGCAACGTCGGCCGCGGCCGCGACGATACACTCTTCGCGCTGATCGACGGCGTCGTCCGGTTCGCCGGCCGCCGCGTCAGCATCGAACCAGCCGCCGGTTAAGCACGACCGCTATCCTACGTTTAGCCGCAGGCCCGAAGGGCCGCGCTGCGCGGGGCAGTGACGTTTGATGCGCATTTATCGGCGCCGGTGCCGAGCGCACCTCTTGGCGGTTGTGGCTAAACGTGACAGGGCGCCAGCGCTCCCAAACACCGCATCATGTTCCTCGACGAAGCCGTCATCTATGTTCGCGCCGGCCGCGGCGGCCACGGCTGCGTCAGTTTTCGGCGTGAAAAGTTCGTTCCCAAGGGCGGTCCCGACGGTGGCGACGGTGGTCACGGTGGCAGCATCGTGCTGCGCGCCGCCGAAGATGTGGAGACGCTGCTGGATTTTGCCGGCTCTTTCCAGCGCATCGCCGAAAATGGCCGCCCGGGCTCCGGAAAAAACCAGACCGGCCGCTCGGGCCGCGATCTGGTCGTCGACGTGCCGCCCGGCACGCTGGTTTACGATCGCGACTCCGGCGTGCTCGTGAAAGATCTCACACCGGCCGGCGCCGAAGTCGTTGCCGCCCAGGGCGGCCGCGGCGGTTTCGGCAACAAGCATTACACCACCTCCACGAATCAAGCTCCGCGCCAAGCCGACCCCGGCGCGCCTGGCGAAGAGCGCTGGCTCAAGCTGGTCCTCAAGCTCATCGCCGATGTAGGCCTGGTCGGTTTGCCCAACGCCGGCAAGAGCACCTTGCTGGCGCGCATCTCGAAAGCCCGTCCCAAGATCGCCGATTACCCGTTCACCACGCTCAAGCCGCAGCTCGGCATTGTCGAGTTGGCCGGCTATCGCCGTTTTGTCGTCGCCGATCTTCCCGGACTCATCGAAGGCGCGCACCGCGGTGCCGGCCTGGGCCACGAGTTCCTGCGGCACATCGAGCGCACCCGGCTGATTCTGCACATGATCGATGCCGTGCCCCCGCCCGGCACGCCGACTCCGCTCGAAGCCTATCGCATCATCCGCTCGGAACTGGCCCAATACAGTTCGGTGCTGGCCGAGAAGCCCGAAATCGTCGTCGTGAATAAAATGGATGTCACCGAGGCCGACGCGACGCTACAAGACCTGCGCGCGACTCTGGATCTAGATGTCCGCGGCATCAGCGCCGTCACCGGCCGCGGCGTCGAAGATTTGATGGAATACGTTTGGCACCGCGTGCAGGCCGAGCGAGCGGCGGGGTTCATCCCCGCCGCCTAGCATATGGATCCCGACAAGCAAATTACTCCGCGCCGCTACACCGTGATCGACATCGGCAACTCGCGCATCGCGCTCGGCAATTGGGAAAACGCCGTCGTCTCCGACACCGTGCGCATCGACGCCGCCGATCGCGACGGATTCACCGCGGCGCTCCGCACCCTTCACGAAAAACTCGGCACTCAATCGTCGGCGCTCACCGGCGTCGCTTCGGTCGTGCCCGACGCGCTCGCCTGGATTCGCCCGGCCGTCCTCAAGTTGACCGGCCGCGAAGCACTGGTCATCGGCCACTCCATTCCGCTGCCCATTCCCGTGCAAGTCCGGCAGCCGGAACGTGTCGGCGTCGATCGCGTGTGCGCCGCGGCCGCGGCCTTCCGACGGGTGCGCGCCGCCTGCACGGTCGTGCAGTTTGGTTCGGCGATCACCGTGGATGTCGTCTCCGACGATGGCGCCTTTCTCGGCGGCGCCATCCTGCCTGGCCT
>DASXUA010000710.1:0-12341 GCA_036505095.1 Phycisphaerae bacterium | reverse complement strand
TCCGGTGTCCAGCCTGGAACTCTTTCGCGAGCGCTACACGCAAGCCATCCTCGGCCAGCCGTTGGCGGCGGGCGATTACCTGATCGGCTTCTACGCCGATCCGCCGAGTGCCGCGCATCAGTGGGCGTTCGAGCTGCAGCTTGACGGCGACGCGGAGTATCCCGGCGCCCCGTGCCCACCTGCGTTGTATCCGATGCTGAGTCTCACGCCGCTGTGCGCCAACATTCCGCCGGCGGTGTCGGATATCACCCTCGAGCGCCCGGCGATCGGTGGCGATGTGCTGGATTTCGATCGGCTGCCCTTCGGACTGCTGCCCGTACCGGAATTGGGCTATACGCTGCGCGCCGTCGCCGCGGATGCCGACGGAACCGTCATCCGCTACGGCTGGGCCGTCACTTATGTCGGTGAGGGCCACGAGGATGATTGCGCCGTACCGGGCGTCTGCTCGATGGCGGCCAATACCGACGGCGACTCGACTTATTACGAGTTCCCCTTCTCCGGCGAGTGGGTGGTCGGCGTGACGGTCACCGATGATGCCGGCGCGACGGGTTTTGCGGCCGAAACGCTCTTCATCGTTCCATTCGTCGTGCCGCCCAGTTGCGGTGAGCCGCCGTCCATATCGCACCCCGATCCGGACCCGAACTGCCCGGTGGACATCGTACGCTTCATTCCGGACATCACCGGCGACGCTTCCGTCGAGCAGGATTACTCCGTGGTGATCACGCCGGCCAGTTGTGCCGGTGTATCCGTGACGCTCACAGATGTGGACATGGTGATGGTCGCGCCGGTTTCAGGCGTGATCAGCATGCCGATCGCCGACCCGTCACTGCCAGCCGGCCAGCCCAACGACGGCTCAACCGAATGGTCGGCTACGTTCAACATGAGCGCGCTTCCAGCGGAGGACGCCACGATATTGCGCGTCACAGCGTACGACAGCCAGGGACTGCAGCGCATGCAGGAATTCACCATTCCGCTTTGCCCGCTGCCGCCGATCTACGATTCGGACAGCAACGACATCGCGTTCATCGAAAGCACGATCACCTATGACCCCGGCAGCAACCGCTATGACGCGGAGGCGACGCTGCCACCCGGTCAGATTCTCAATTGTCCGTTCGACATCACGGATCTGGGCGTGCATCTGGACAACATCATCGACGCGCACCTGACGCTGCAGCAGTATCTCGACGACGGCTATTGGCACCCGCAATCGCTCAAAGGCCGCATGCAGGCGACGCTGATGAGCTATGACCTGTTCGACAAGGACTTCGAGGTGAACTTGGACGGGCCGCTGTCGTATGCCTGCGATCGCTACGAGGTGCGTTACGAGCAGAACAACATCCCGGTCTTCAGCGACGATTGGTCGTGGGAGCTATTCGACAGCACGCTGTGGGAAGGGTTCGTGGGCCCGGTTCATGTCCGCGTGCGCGGCAGCCTGGACGTGGGGCTGGGCCTGGACGTCAACATCGAACATCTGAACGTGATTGTTCGGACGGTGGAGGAAGCGGGCGAGCCGGTGATAGAAATCGGCGTGCTGGTGGTGCCGGAGGTGACGGCCTGGGCCGCGGGCGAAATCCGGGTCGAGGTCTTCTGGGGACTGGCGTCCGCATCGGTTCTGCTGCGGCCCTCGATATCGATCGCAATTCCGATCGATCTGGGCGCTGAGGTTCCGCCGTTCGTGCTGAATGTGAGCGTGGATGATTGCTTCCGGCTGGCGCTGGATGTGAAAGTGCGCGGATGCGTGTTCGGCGCCTGCGCCAGCACGGCGTGGATCAACATCTTCTCCGAGGACTTCGGCAGCGGTTGCACGGAGGGGGGAGGAGGAGGGCCGCAGGGTCCGCCGCAGGAGCCCTCCGATCTGAAATATCCGTCGATCGCGGTTGCCCCGGACGGCAGCAAGGCGCTGGTGGTCAAAGTCAAGGACATCGATCCCGATCCGGCGGTCTACACGCCCGAACTGTACTATGTGCTCGATACCGGGATGGGGTTCGGGGTCCCGGCGGCCATGTTCATGCCGGCCGATGCGTTTTCGCAGCGCGACTCGAGCGTCGTCTTTCTCTCCAACACTAAGGCTCTGGCGGTTTGGACGCAGGGGCGCCTGACGCAGGCCCAGGAGATCGCGCTGCCGCAGACGCCGGCCGGGGCGAATACCGCGTTCAAGAATCAGGACATTGCGTTCGCGCTCTGGGACAGCGTAACCGGCTGGGCCGCAGCGCAGTTCCTGACCAATGATACAGCGGCCACCACGCTCATCCCTGACGGCCGGCCAGTTGTGGCGCCCATTCTCAACAATGTCGCTAATCCGAACTCGGCCTGGGTGGCGTGGGTGCGGTCGGATAACGAGAACATGATCTACACGGCCGATGTGCCGCCGAACATCGTGGCCGGCGACACGGTTCTTTCGGGCATGTCGATCTTCGCGCGCAAGATCTTCAACGGCGCGCCTTCGGGCGCTGCGATCAAGGTTTCTGCGGGCGACGAAGCCAACCCGGCGGCCGACATTCAGCCGACGATCGCAGTATCGCCCAGCGGGAACGTGGTGATTGTGGTGTGGGTGCGCGACCTGGATGCCAATTTCGATACGCCCGGCGATCACATGCTGATGTATTCGGTCAAAGCCGGGGCGGCTGCCTTCACGGCGCCGCAGGCCATCACCAATCCAGCGGTGCTGCCGGGCGTAATGATGCCCAGCGTGGCGCTGTCGAGTGATACGGCCGGCATGCTGGCCTTCGCCGCGCGGCAGCAGAAGGCCGGCAATGTCGCAGGCGACGGCAACAAAGATCTGATTTATGCCGCGCGCATCACGGGAGCCGCATTCCAGACGCCCGTGCCCCTCCAGCGCATTCCACAAATTCGCGATCGGCAGACGTTTGACGGTGTTTACGGGCGCGATCCGAGCGTGCGTTTCATGGACGCGACGAACGCCGCGATCGTCTTCCGCAGCTTCGATGGCTTCGGGCGGTACGGCGGCGATGGTGAATTGGGCATTGCGACCATCGACCTGTCACAGCCGCTGCCGCGCTGGACGTATGCACGTGACCTGACGAACGATGACGCGCGCGACTGGGACATTTCGGCGGCTGTGGCGCCCAATGGTGTGATTCGCACGGTGCGCGATTCGTCGGCCGGCGCGCCGGCGAATGATAACCTCGTCTTCCAAGACATTTCCACGGCGCCGGATCTCGCGGTGGACCGCATCCGGCTGTCGAATCCCTACACGCCTGCGGGCAACGACGTGACATTGACGGTCGTGGTTCGCAACGGCGGCCTGCGAACGCCCACGCCGTCCAGCGCCATGCTGCACATCGGCAAAGTGGTCAACAACGTGTTCCAGCAGTTTACGGTGATTCCGTTTGTCTTCACCGCCGCGCCGGACCAGGTGCAGACGTTTGAATACGTCCTGCTGGTGCCCGAGCAGACAACGCATCTGCGCGCGTTTGTCGATCCTGTCGCCGGCGAGGCGCTCACGACGAACAATACCGCCGACGTGACGCTCGGCGTGTTGCCGCCGACTGGACTGCAGTGCGGCGATGCGGCCGTGGCGGTTATCGGCGACTTCGTTCGCCCGCGTGTCAGCCTGAAATGGAACAATGCCGAGCGTTACGAGTCGGTGCTTCTATACCGCAACGGACGCTTGATCGCGGACCTGCCCGGCAAGAGCGAGACATACACCGACGGCGAAGTCGGTCCCGGCAATCACGAGTGGGAAGTGCGCGGCCGAATCGGTCTGGCGCAGTCGGAACCGCACGCCGCCGCCTGTCAGCACCTGGTCCGACTGCCCGGCGATGGAAACAACGATGGCGACGTGGACCTCGGCGACTTGGCCGCCTTCGACGCGTGCCTGACGGGACCGAATCCGGCGACGCTGCCGTCCGGCTGCGCTGCGTTCGATTTCGATCAAGACGCGGACGTCGATCTGCGCGACGTCGCTGTGCTGATGATCGACTTCACGGGCTGAGCCCTAGCGCTCGGCGCTCTTACGGACACAGCGCGACCGTGGAACCGTTGAAGGCCTGCGTCGCACTCGTGCCGTTCAGCAGTTGGACCAGCCGCAGCAGGTCGCTGGTGTTGGTGCTGCCACTGCGATTGATGTCGTAGCGCGCCAGATTCGCCGGCAGATTGGCGGTGCCGTCGTTGAGCGCCGTGATGATGGTGAGCAGGTCCTGCGTGTTGGCCGATCCATCAAGATTCGCGTCGCCCGGCAGGAATGAATACTGCAACTTCTGTCCGGCGGCTGCGCCGGCGAACGTGAGCGTGATGCATTCGAGCACGGGAATCGGACCGCTCAACGTGATCGCATAAGGTCCGGCGCCCGAGCCCGATATGCCCGTTACGGTCGGGCAAGCCCCACCGGTGCAGGACACCGTCGTATTGCCGGGCGTTGGCAGCGGGGAGGGCGGCGCGCTGAACGTAACGACTGGCAAGCCGTAATCGGTGACGGAGCCTTCGTTAGGCGTTCCAGCCACACCGATGCCCTGTGGGACCAGACTCGGCGTGGTGTTCTGCAGCGTGTCGCGCAGCCCATTGGGCGGACTGGCGGACGCGATGTTGATCGCTCCGGCGCAGGCGGTCACGTGCAGCGTCGCGGTGCACATGCTCGTGTTACCCGCACCATCGGTAGCGGTGATGGTGATCGAAATGTCACCAGGTCCGACGAGCGTTCCAGCCGTGGGCGACTGCGCGAGGTTGACACTGCCGCAATTGTCGCTGGCGGACAGCGGCGGACCGGTGAAGCTCGGAACGGCTGCCAGACATGGATTGCCGGTGCCCGCCACCGTCTGATCGGCCGCACAGACGCTGATCGTCGGCAGGACCGAATCGGTCGAAGTCAGCAGCGCCGCGCTGGAGGTCACGCTTCCGCAGGCTTCGCTGACGACCACATGGTAGAGATTGCCGCTCTGCGCGGCTTGGGCGGTGAAGCTGTAGGTCGCGCTGTTGGCGCCGCTGATGTCGCTGAAATTCGCGCCGCCATCGGTGCTCACCTGCCATTGGAACGCAGGTGAGCCGGAGGTCGTTACACTGAAAGAAGCCAGCGTGCCGGGGCAGACGGTTTGGTCGACCGGCTGCTGCACAATCATGGGCGGCGTGCCGATGGTCACGTCGGTGCTGCCCATTCCGCTGCATGTGCCGCTAGTCACAGTCAGCGTATAGGTGCCGGCCATGTTCGGGGTGGCGTTGTTCGAAACGGTCGGATTCTGCACGTTCGAGGCGAAGCCGTTCGGACCGCTCCACGAGTAACTATCCGCCCCGCCGGGCGCGCCGGAAAGCGTCAGCGTCCCGCCCGTGCATATCGGTCCGTTGTTCGACGCGGTGACGGTGAGGTCGGAGCCCACGACGAAGCCGTTCACCACCGTCGCCGTTTGCCCGTCCGGGTTGGTCAGGATGATATTACGTCCACCACTGGCCGCCCCCGGCGCCACATCCACCGTGATGCTGACGCTGTTCGGATCGTTGTAAGCCGTATTGGTCACCGTCACGCCCGTGCCCGAAAACGAAACGCTCAAGTGATTGGCGAACCCGGCGCCCGGATCGAAAAAGTTCGTGCCCGTCAGCGGGATGACCAGGCCGGTCAGGCCGGCGCAGCCGGCGGCCAGCGGATCATCCAGGGTCGGCGGCGGCGCCAGCAGCCGCGCGATGCGCGTCACCCAGGTGTTGCTGGCTCCGGCGTACTCCTGCACGGTCCAGATCGACATGTCGTCATTAGGATCCAGCGTCGTGGTGCTGTAGTCGCCCCAGCGATTGCGGGTGCCGAAAACATGATTGTAAGCCGATAGCCCGACCTGGAAATTCGTCGGCAGGCCGGTGGCGCCGGACGCATCGGTGGCCAGTCGCCCGGCCGCGTATACCGCCACAAATTCCGTGGAGCGCGAGCCGTTGCAGCCCAGCGCCATGTGCCCCTGCCCACTCACCATGATCGACGGGTAGTAGTAGTAGCGCGGCGTGGTCGCGGCGGTGTCATAGATGCGCCCGCTCTGCACCAGCGAGGCCGTGGCGTTGGTGGCGTTGACCTGCAGCCACTCGCAGCCGGTGCGGGTAATGCTCGTGCTGCCGCCGCTAGCATTGGTGCCGATGTTACGGGCGGTCCAGAGATCACCGTTGCGGATGACCGCCGCAAACAGGCGGTCGTCGCCCACGTCGATGTTGACGGAGCTGCCATTGGCGGGGGCGTTCAGCGGCGTGCCATAGGCGGGCGTCGTCAGCGTCAGCGTGCTGGTCAAAGTGGGCGCGCCGCCGCTCCACGTCAGCGTGCGGTACGCGATGTTGGCATTGGTGCTGGTGGAACTCGACACGAACCAGGCGCGGCCGCCGGCCGGGGCGGCGTCCTGATTGTGCGCCGGCTGTGGTGACGAGAACAGATTCGTGATGCCGGAGAATTGCGAGACGGCGCCCAGACTGGGGCTGGCGGCGATCAGCGGCGCCAGCGGCGTGGCGGCTAGCTTGGCCGTGCTGCCGCCGCCCGCGAAGGCCCGCATGCCGAAGTACACGCCGTTGGCATCCAGACCGACGGTGTCGAAATCATTGAACACGTTCGCCACGCCCACCGGGATGGCGTACTTGTCCCACATGCCGGTCTGTGGATTGTTCGTGCGGCAGACGGCCAGCAGGATGTGGTTGTTGTTGTAGTTTCCGCCGCTGATGGGGCCGAACTCCAGCGTGCAGGCGAACCAGCGATTCAGAATCCGGTCGAAGATCACGTGTGGATCGCTGGTGCCGTTGCGCGGATAAAACACCCCGCCCGCGTTGAAGCTGAAGAAGCTGCTCAGGCTGACGAGGCTCAGCAGCGTGCCCGTTTTGTTGTAAATGCCTACGCCACCGTTGATCATTTCCAGATAGTGACTGGGGCCAACGGCGCCGTCGGAGTCGGGTGGGTAGACGAAGCCGGCCTGGCTGACACTGAGGCCGTTGAAGTTAGTGCCAATGCCCTGCGGGGATTCGGGTGGGCCGCCTTCGGGCAGATCGCCGCCGCCGAATCCCGGCGCGCCGGGATCAGCCTGCGGTCCGACTGTCGGCGTGTCCTTGCGGAACGTAATGCGCGGCAGCGTCTCGTGGCTCGGGAGCTTTCCGGCCGCGGCCCATTCCGCGTCGCGCGCCAGCATCTGATCCCAGGTCTCAGAGAAGGGCAGTGCGCCCGGACTCACAATATCGGGGCGGATCACATCGGGCTCGTCGCCCAGCAGGCGCGCCGAACCCGTCAACAGCGCGGTCACCGCAACCAAACCGAACCGAAAACAAAACGAGGATGACATTCCGCCCACTCCTTGAATGAACGCATGAACGAACGACAATCACGCCGTCCCCGGTGCGCTGGCGACGCGCCGGGGGCAGAGCCTCACGATTACCCAGCTTAACAATGGCTTCGCGCCGGTTCAAGCTCACAGCCGGGCTGTCCGCGATCCCCGACCGCGATCTAACGGGTGGCACGGGCAAACGGCCTTTTGTTTGCCCGTGCGAAAGCTGACACAAACACGGCCAAGCGATAAGGCTGCTTGGCCGTGCCACCCAAAATGAGATGCACCCCCGGCCCGGCTCGCGACAGCATTTTCAGCCCCTTCAGCTCCGGATGGAAAGTCCCGCCTCGCCCTCGGGAGTGTGTGGTTGGGCGACAGGCATCGACGGGCGCAAATTGGCGGGGATCGAGATGCTCGTGTGGCCGACCTGATCGAACTGCGGAATGAAGTAGCCGTACGCCACCCAGGCGCTGAGCGCAATAACGCCGACCGCCACCAGCCGCCCGCCCCAGCGGCGCAGCGGGCTGACCCCGAACTTGACCATGTGCCCATAGATCCAGCACGCCAGCCCAACGCCCAAGGCGAACAGCACCGACCACACGGCCCACGTCTCCGGCAGGATGTACAGCAGGTACACGCCCGTGCCCAGCAGCAAAAACCCCATGGCCTGCTTGAACGTTTCCATCCACGGTCCGGGACGCGGCACGAACCGCAGCCAGGCCGGATGGGCCGTCAGGATCACGTACGGAAACGCCATGCCGACGCCAATCGCCCCGAACAGCAGGAACGGCACGTGCGCCCCGATCTGCTGGGAAGCAATGGCGGCCCAGCCCAGCGTCGCGCCCAGCAGCGGCCCGCTGCAGGGGGTGCCCAGCAGCACGGCCAGCACGCCTTTGAAGAACGACGCGCCGTAGTCGGCCCCCTCGGCATAGCGGGCCGCCTCGCCCACCGACTGCGGCACCGTGAGGGTAAAGACGCCGAACAAACTCAGTCCCATGGCGGTGAGCAGGCCGATCATCACCACCAGAAACGCGCGGCTCTGAAAGATGAACCCCCAGGTCTGGCCGGCGAAGGCCACGAACCCGGCCAGCACCAGAAAGACCGTGATCATGCCCCCGGCGAAAACCAGTCCCAGCTTAAACACCCGCCCCGGCGCCTGACTGGCCTGCTGCACCAGGCTGAGGACCTTGATCGAGACCACCGGCAGCACGCAGGGCATCAGGTTCATGACGAACCCCCCCAGCAGGGCCAGCAGCAGATAGTGCAGCAGGTCGCCCTCCAGCGCCTCGAAGTGCAGCTCGGTCTGCAAGGTCACCCCGGCGCGCGGCCGGGTGAGGGCGGCCGAAGGTCCGGCGCGCTGCAGGGCCGCGTGCAGGCGCGACTGCGAATACAGATCGCGCAGCAGAATGGGCCGCGCCGGATCGCTCCCCGGAAAGATCACCGTCAGCGGCACACTGATGCTCTTGAACTTCGCGAGCCACTGGCGGATGTCCTGACTTTCGTTGGTGAAGTCCGCCACCATGGTCACCACGTTAAGGTGGTCCACCAGCGCGGCGGTCTGGACGGTGTTCAGCGCGACCGCTTCGTTCAATTTGCAATTCGGGCACCACCTGGCCGTAAAGTCAATCAGGACCGTCCGGCCACTGGCCGTGAGTTGCTCCAGCACGCGCGGATCGAACGGCACCCAGGTCAGAGTGGTGGGCGGTGGGTGGTGAGTGGTACTGGGCGCGCGGTTGGCATCCGTAGGGTCGCGGGGCGCGGACGGCGCCGCGGCTTGCCCGATCGGCATATCTGTGTGCCAGGCCAGATTCTCCGGAGGAAGGCACTGATTGCCTTTGCAGGCCTGGAAGCGCAGCACGCCAGCGAACGGAATCGTCTGGCTTTTGTAGGCCGAATCCAGCTTGACCGGCACGCGGATCACCAACGCACCCGCGAATTCGCTGACCTTCCCGAAACCCTCCATCTCGCGCGTGACCGGCTCGGGAAACTTCGAATCGCCGTATTCGACGTCGGGAATGCGCTCCAGCAGCAAATCGGTGCCGATCAAATCCTTCTGGGCGGGCTGGTTGGATTGAACGTGGTAATCCTTGGCAATCTCGACCTGAACCAGCAGTTCGAAAGCGTCTCCCGGCTTGATGCTCGCCTTATCCGCAGCCGCTGCGATCTTCACGTTCTTGTTCGTATCCGCGGGGATCGCTTGCCGTGCAGACTTGAAGGCGTCTTCAGCGGCCGGCTTGACGGCTTCGTCGGAGGCCACCACCGGCAATTCGATCTTGACCGACGCCTGCTCCTGCAGGCACGATTCTTTGCAGACCAGGTATTTCACTTCGGCGGCCAGCGCTACTTGGCTGCCGGCTTCCAAAGTGGCCGGAGCCGTTATCCTGGCCAGCAGCGTCGGCGTGCCCTCCAGGATGTAGGTGACTCCTACTTCGTCCAGGTGCTTGCGCGGAAACGGATACCGCAGCGGACCAACCGCAAAACCGTCCGGAAGTTTCCACGACACGCGCGGCGCCTGCCCGCTGTCACCCGGGTTCTGCCAGTAGATATGCCAGTCGCGTTGAATCTTGAAACGCAGCGCTACGTCGAATGAGCCTCCCGGTGCGACGGCGGTGACAGAGGCCAGCAGGTCCACCTGGGCCTTTTTCGAGTCCTGTGCCGGCGCAGAGGTCGCCAGAACCAATGAGAGCAGCCCACCGACCACGAGGATCTTTGGCATGTGCATGAGTGGTTACGCTCCGGTTGGGATTCGGCTTCCCGTTCCCCCCTTTACCTTTGTACGCGGTTCGGGGCAGGACTGTTTCACCGGTCCACGCCCAGTCGTCCATTGTACCGTCGGCCGGGAGCCCTTAGCTATGAGCCAACCAACTGAACCGATGGCCGATCGCCCATCCGAACGACTTGACGCTGGACGGCACGGCTTTATACTGGACGCCACGCGATTGGAGGCCCCAGGCCTGTAAGTTTATGCTGCGCAAGCTCCTATGTGTATTTGGTGTGTTCGGATACGCACCCGCTGCAGCCGGGTCATGGCCTCTGGTGCGCGATTGGGGGACGGAAGGTCCCCGCGAAGTCGGGCCTCTGGCGTTGGCTTTGCGTGCGTGCTTTCGGTTCGGCCGTTTTGACAATTGGGCTTCGGCTGGCCGTTGGACGCATGCCCTTCATACCGCGAATTTATCGGGACGTTGGGACACTTTGTTTGAGCCCGCTGCGGCGGGCAGGCTTTGGCGAGTACGAGCGCGCTATCACGCAGCCCCGCCGGCAGCACGCCGGCGGCAAATGCTGACGCGCTGAGCCTATGCCAGTTTCCCATACGGACCGATTTGCCTCCAGCGCACCGGTCTGATCTTCCGGAAGCGATCTTCCCTCCGCCTCTGCGTAGAGCGTCAAGGACCGCGCGGTGAATTCCGCCAGCGCGTTCGGCGACGCTTGATCGATGCACGATACACGTAGCGGGATCGAGACATGTCCACCATCGGAATGGGCGGATTCGCCGGCGGCGAACACGGGTCCTATTTGCTGAGCCAGACCTCAGTGTTCTGGATGATCTTCGCGCCGCTGCTGACGCTGGTGATCGGCGGCGTGGCGGTGTACCTGTACGACCGGGCGCGCCAGCGCACCCTCGATCGGGATGCCGCCAAGGTCATCGAAGACGCGCAGCAGAAGGCCAATGTGATCGTGAAGGCGGCCGAAGTCGACGCGGCCGCCGAACACCTGAAACGACAGGAACAGTTCCAGACCGAGACACAGGAAGTCCGCGAGGAACTCAAGGCGCACGAAAAGCGCCTCGCCAAGCGCGAGGACAACCTCGAAAGCAAACTGGATGCGCTGACGACCAAGGAGCGCAATCTGGAGCAGTTGGAGCGGCGGCTCGCCGAGCGCGAGAAGGTGATCGGGGTCAAACAGCAGGAAGTCGAGGAGCTGCTCGGCCAGCAGCGCGAGCGGCTGACCAAGATCAGCAACATGTCGATCGAAGATGCCCGGCAGGAACTGCTCTCCAACATCCGCCACGAAGTCGAGCACGAAGCCGCCCAGATGGTCGAACGGCTGATAAACGATGCGCGCGACGTCGCCAAGCAGAAATCGCGCGAGATCACCATCACGGCCATCCAGCGCTACGCGGCCGAGCACACGACCGATGCCACCGTTTCGACGGTCGATATCCCGTCGGATGACATGAAGGGCCGCGTCATCGGGCGCGAGGGCCGCAATATTCGCGCCTTTGAAAAAGCCACCGGCGTGGATGTGATTGTGGATGACACGCCCGGCGTTGTGGTGGTCAGCGCGTTCGATCCGGTACGGCGCGAGATCGCCCGTTTGTCGCTCGAACGGCTGGTCCAGGATGGCCGCATTCAGCCCGGACGGATTGAGGAACTGGTGGAGGAGGTCCGCAAGGAAGTCGAGCGCGACATCATCGAGATCGGCAAGAAGGCGGCGGTGGAAGCCAACGTCGGCGGGCTGCATCGCAAGCAGATCGATCTGCTGGGCCGGCTGCGCTACCGCACCAGCTACGGTCAGAACGTGTTGCGGCACAGCATCGAAGTGGCGTATTTGTGCCAGGTAATGGCCGATGAATTGGGTCTCGATGGGCGGCTGGCGCGGCGCTGCGGTTTGCTGCACGACATCGGCAAGGCCGTGCCGCACGACATCGAAGGCGGCCACCCGCAGATCGGCGCCGAGATCTGCAAAAAGTTCAACGAGCGGCCCGAAGTGCTCAATGCCATCGCCGGTCACCACGGCGACATCGAATCCATCTCGCCCTACACGCCGCTGGTGATGGCTGCCGACGCCATCAGCGCGTCGCGCCCCGGCGGGCGGCGCGAGTCGCTGGAGCGCTACATCAAGCGCCTGGAACAACTCGAAGACATCGCCAAATCCCATCGCGGCGTGAATCAGGCCTACGCCATCCAGGCCGGCCGCGAAATCCGCGTGATCGTCGATGCCGAAAAAGTGGACGACAGCTTCGCCTACACGATTGCCCGCGACATCGCCAAGCGCGTGCAGGAGGAGATGACCTATCCCGGCGAAGTGAAGGTGACCGTGCTGCGCGAGGTGCGCGCGGTGGAGTACGCCCGCTGAGTTGGATTGTGTTTAGATTCGCCCTGAACCCACCGCAGC
>DASXUA010000709.1:0-2983 GCA_036505095.1 Phycisphaerae bacterium | reverse complement strand
TCTTGCCAAGATAGATGGCCGGCATTTCGGCGCGCGAGATTTCCGAGGAGCTCATCGGCAGCGGCACCATGTCGAGCGAGATGCCGTGAGACGCCACGAGCTCACGGAGCTTCGAGAGCGAGTCAACCGACCATGCCTCGTCCATCTTCGCGGACGGCAGCCCGCTGCAGATGTTGTTCACGCCGAATGCGGCGCAGGCGCGGAGAATCGCGTCGGTGTGCCCGTGCTGCGTGCCGACCTTCATCGTCGCTTTCGGAGAAGCCGCTGCACGCGTGGCCGGTGCTTTCGCGATCTGCGCCGAGACCACCGCCTCGGCAAGCGCCACGGCCGGCACACCAGCGCCGGCGAGTCGTACGAACTCACGTCGCTTCATGGAAGCCTCCTAAAAAGCAACCGCCCTAAAAGCAACCGCCGAGGACGCAGAGAACGCAGAGCAAATTTTTCTCTGCGATCTCTGCGAGCTCCGCGGTTGCATTTTCTTCATCCCCACCAGACTTCGCCAGGCACCAGATGCGCGCGGACGACATCCGGATTCAACTCGATCCCCAGTCCGGGCTTGTCCGTCACCTGGACGAAGCCATCCTTTATATAAGGTCCGTCGAGCAGCAGCACCTGATCCATCCAGCCGCCTTCGCCCGTGATTGTTTCGAGAGAGATGTAATCACGGATCGACGCGGCCCACTGCACCGCGGCGTAGGTATAGACCTGACTCCCGGTGTTGTGATTCGCCATCGGCAGGCCGAACACGTGCGCCATATCGGCGATGCGCTTGGTCTCCAGGAAGCCGCCGGAATTCCGAAGGTCGGGATGCAGAATGTCGCAGCCCTGATTCAGGATGAAATCCTTGAACCCTTCGCGGCGGGCGAGATTTTCGCCCATGCAAATCGGTACCTTCGATGCCGCGCACAAGCGCTTCCATGACTCTGAATAGTCGACGGGCAACGGATCCTCGAGCCACACCGGCTTGACCGATTCCACGGCGTCGGCAATCTGAATGGCCGTGCGCAGGTCGTACTCCCAGTGACAGTGCACCATCAGATCGCGATCCCACCCGATCGCTTCCCTGCAGTTTTCGAATCCCTTTTGCACGCCGATCAGTTCTTTCGTGGTCAGCACGCGATTGGACACATCACGTGCTTTGTCGCTGGCGGGATCGCTGTTTGGAAATCCGAACTTGTGGCAGGTGAATCCGCTGGGGTGCGCCTTCACTTTGGCCGCCCACTCGGCGACAGACGCCTTATCCAGCATGTTGCGCGGCGCGGCATGATCGTAGACGCGAACCTTGTCGCGGAACTTTCCGCCGAGCAGCGTAGACGAGGGCACCTCGAGGATCTTTCCCGCCAAATCCCACAACGCCATTTCGATTCCGCTGACCGCGCGCATCAGGTTGTGCGCCGAGCCATCGGTGCGCGTGCCGCTCAAATCGCGGGTGCCTTCTCCCATCTGCGTGTAGAGCTTGTCGATCTCCAGCGGATCTTTGCCGACCAGCCACGGCTTGAGCGACAGCACCTGCTCTTTGACGCCGACGCCTGGCGTGCCGTAGGCCTCGGCGATACCGTGCGGCCCGGCATCCGAGGTGATCTTGATGAGGGTGTAATTGCGGCTCGCGCCCTGCATCAGCATCACCTGCACGTCACGAATCTTCACGCGCTTCCGCTCAGAGGCAGCCAGCTCGTGAAATGATGTCAGGAACGCCCCTCGACTCGCGATCGCTCGCTCGGGGCAGGCCGCTAGAAATGATGCGGCGCCCAAGCCGCTGAGAAACTGTCGGCGGGAGAATCCTCGGAATTCCGTCATGGCCCTCGCCTCCTACCAGTACAACTTGAGACCCACCTGCATTCGCCGCGGAGAATTGGCCTGACTCGAGATCACACCGAACGTATTGCTGTTGCTGAAATCCGTCCCTGGCGCTGAAGTCCCTGTCGCTGTCGGGGTCCCCGGCGCGGCAAAGATCACGCGGTTGAAGATGTTGAAGGCCTCGATGCGGATGTCCATCCTGACCTGGGTCGTGAGCTTGCTCGATTTGGCGAGGCTCACGTTTTCCGACAGGTTCCAGAAGGCGCGCACATCCGGATTGGTGCGGGGCGCATTGCCCAGGGCTCCAACTGGCTGAACGAACGCGGCCGGATTCAGGAATCTGTCCACCCGCGGATCGAACGTGTCGCCGGCGATCGGCGCGCGCCAATCCTGACCCGTGACGTTCGGGCGGTTGGTCCCATTGAAGATATTCAGCGGCGCATTCGTGGTCACGGCGACTGGGAACCCGCTGTTGTAGGACTGAATCAGGGCGATGCGCCATCCGCCCACGATCTGGTTGGCGATTCCTGTTGAGAGCCAGGGCCGCCCTTCGCCGAACGGCAGCTCGAACACGGAGCTGATCTTGATCGTGTGGGTCTGATCGAACCGCCCGACGGACCACTCGAGCTCAGGGCGCGCGGCATCCATCGCGCGGCCGCTTCCGCTGAAGCTGTCGGCATCGGTCATCAGCTTCGAGTACGCATAACTTCCTTGAAGCGACACGCCGCCCGACAACCGTTGATTCACCTTCACGACGCCGGCGTGATAGTGCGAACTGCCGGTTTTGTCGCCGCCGCCGCTTTGGACGTTCACCGCCAGGTATTGAGGATACGGCCGCAGCGCCTGGGCAACCGTCCGAGACCGCTGCACGGCAGGGTTCGTAAAACTCGGATACGGAACTTTAATGCCGGCGGCCACCGCGGCTGCAGACGTGATGTTCGAGTTCAGCAAGTCGCGCGCTCCGGTGGGGCCGAACCTCACAATCAGATCGTTCACCACCGACATCGGCACCTGATTGGGATTCAGCAACCCGGCCTGGAGGTCTGATCCGTACACCCCGTTGTAATCGAGCTCCACCATCAGGCCCTTCCGGATTTCGCGCTGGACCGATGCCGTCCAGTTGTCGTACACCGCCGGACGGCCGGCCGCTTGACCGTTGAACCAGTCCACGTCGTTATTGTTCGAG
>DASXUA010000708.1:0-14402 GCA_036505095.1 Phycisphaerae bacterium | reverse complement strand
GGGCCGTGCAGGCTGTAGTAGTAGACGGTACCCTCAGCGTTCGCCGCCAGGACGGGATCGCTGCGGAACACACCGGGATCCAGCACTCCGGGAAAGGTCCAGGTCGCGCCGGCATCGGTGCTATAGGCGTAGCCGGCCTGGCGGAAGTTGGACATCACATTATCGAACTGCCGAAAGCCAATAACGACGCGATTCGGATTAGTCGGATCGATGGCGATCGAGGGCTCGTTGGCGGCATCGCCGGGGATGTTGTTGCCATCGGCGTCGACATTGACCTGCACGCCAGTCAGTGCCGGATCCGGCGGACCGCCCAGCGGCAGCGGCGCCGAGCCGTGTTGCGGGTTCGGAGGCAGATAGGGATCGTCCAGGTATTCGCGCTGAATCGGCGCCGCGCTGGGTTCGTGTCCTGCGAGCGGCGAATCACCGCGCGTTCGCGCGCCATCGGCGTACAGGATGAACGCTATGATTCCCGCGGCGCAACCATGGCCGATTCCGACGCGCATCGTTCCCCCCACTTAAGGGCAAGGCACAAGGCTTATCCCGTTCCAGACCTGATTCGTGTTGATCCCGTTGAGGAGCTGAACGAGACGCAGCAGATCCTGCGTGTTTACGGGGTTGCCCCCCAGCTCCTGGCTGCGGTTGACGTTATAGCGCGCTAGGTTCTCGGGCACATTGGCGCTGCCGTCGCTCAGCGCTTGCACCAGCGCCAACAGGTCGGCCGTGTTCGATACGCCGTTCATATCAACGTCACCGGGAAGGTACTCGTAGCGCAAGCGGTGGCCGTATGGATCGGCAGTAAACAGCAAGGTCGTGCAGCCGCCCGGCGGGATGGAATGATTCAAGGTGATTTGGTACGCGTTGTTGCCGAGCGCGAGCACGCTCGAGATCGTCGGACAGGTGGCGCTGTTGCTCGTGAAACTGCACCATACGAAGATGTCGGCCGGCGTAGGGGCGGCGCTCGGCACTTGGCTGAAGGTCACGACAATCGGGTTGTACGTCACCGCGCCCGAGGGCGGCGTGCCGGCCGCGCCGATACCGCGCGTAATGCTGAAGGTCGTTCCGGTGTGGAGCACATCCCGGAACGGCTGTTGTCCTGGTAGGTACGGGTTATCGAGCGGCGGGTCGGCCGCGATCAGCGCCGCCTCGCACTCGTCAGGAACACCGTCGGTGTCTACGTCGGCGGCGCTGCCGTTGGCGATCTCGAAGGAATCGGGCAGCCCGTTCTGGTTGCAGTCCGCTTCGCATTCGTCCGGCAATCCATTGGCGTTAACGTCGATGCTAGTTCCGGCGGCGATATCCTGCATGTCGGCGACGCCGTTACTGTTGCAATCGGGAAGAATGCGGCGGAAGTAAATGTCCTGTTCGCCATTGAATGTGGCGGCGTAAGCGAGGCTCGCGCCATCGTTATCCGAAAGCATGTGGTAATAGTCGCCGATTTTGTTCTGGTTGGGCCAACCGACAGACGAATCCCATGTCGGCGTCAGCGCTGTGCTGAGCGTCCAGCTCAAACCGCCATTGGTGGAATAAGAGTAACGGACCTGCGAGAGATAGATGCTGGGATGATTCCGCGTATCGTTCCAGATCACGTCGATTCGGCCATTCGGTGCAACTGACATCGTGCCGAACCACTGCCAGGCGTTGCTCGTGAACGGGTCGTCGTTGACGCGCACAGGTGCGCTCCACGTGGATCCGCCGTCCGTGCTGCGGCTGAACTTCACATCCAGGGGATCGGGACCAGGCAGGCCGACTGAGCCGAGGGCGTAGACGTTGCCGTGAGTTGGACCGCTTGAATGGTCTGTTTGAACCCACATTTGTCCGGGGACGCCGTCGGGGTTCGGGCTGTTGTTGAATGGCCCATAAAATGCGCCGCCCAGACTCACGGTCGCGCTCACAAAGGTTGGTGTCGCGGTTCCATCCTGTGCATTCACAGAGCGTCTGACACTGGAGCCTGCGAACCCTCCTGTACGGGCGCCGTACACTGTGCCGTCTGGACCGACGGTCAGCGTTCCGATGTACGTCGGTTGCTGTGCGTATAGCGTGAAGCTCACGCCGCCATTGGTTGAACGGGAGAACGCGTTCGGTCCACCGTTCCAAGAACAATAGATGTTTCCATGTCCAATCCCAGGCGTACGGTCGATTGCCATCCAGGGTTTGTCCCCGCCGTAGGCGAAGGTGGGACCAAGCCACGATACCCCGCCATCCGTGGACTTGAAGATGTCGCACGCGAGTGCGAGCCCTGCCATGCGGACCGTGCAGTAGTAGAAAATACCCTCGGCGTTCACGTCCAGCACGGGGTCGCTGCGGAACACGCCGGGCGTCAGCACACCGGGGAACGTCCACGTCTGGCCGGCGTCGGTGCTGTAGGCGTAGCCCGCCTGGCGGAAGTTGGACATGACGTCATCGAACTGACGCCAGCCGATGACGATGTGATTCGGATTGGTCGGGTCGATCGCGATCGAGGGCTCGTTGGCGGCGTCGCCGGGGATGTTGTTGCCATCGGCATCGACGTTCACCTGAACGCCCGTCAATGCCGGATCGGGCGGCCCGCCCAGCGGCGAAGGTGCCGGGCCGTGCTGCGGGTTGGGAGGCAGATAGGGATCGTCCAGGTATTCGCGATGTACAGGCGGTGTAATCGAATAGTCGGATGCCTGCGGCGCGGACGAGTCCGCGCGCGCCAACGCAACAGCCAGGATCGAAACGCAGGCGATTATGGCGAGCCCGTTTAGATACCTTGCTGTGCTCATTGCGCCCTCCAGCATGAAATGCTTGCCCGGCTTCGATCCCGGGCCTCTCGACGCACGCTACGGGCAGGCGGCGGCCGATGCGCCGTTGAAAACTTGCGACGTATTTACGCCATTCAGCAGCCGCACGATCCGCAGCAAGTCCTGCGTGTTGACGCCGCCCGAGCGATCGACATTGTACCGCGCCAGGTTCGCGGCCTCATTGGCCGTACCGTTGTTCAGCGCCTGAACCAGCGCCAGCAGGTCCTGCGTGTTCGTCACACTATCGAGGCTCACGTTGGCCGGATGCGAGCGATATGGCAGCGTCTGGCCGCCCGCAAAGGTTAAGGTCGTGCACTGCAGCGGGGGAATGCCGTGATCGAGCGTGATCGCGAACTCCATCGGGCTCAGCGCCGTGACGCCGGTTACCATGGGACAAGAGCCGCCCGTGCACGTGACGGAAATATTTGCGGGCGTGGGAACCGGCGCCGGGGCCGCGCTGAACGTAACCAGAATCGGGCTGTATTGAATTGGTCCCTGCGGTGGAGTACCGGCCGCGCCGATGCCCTGCGTCGGGGTCACGCTGGTACCGGTGTCCAGCACGTCCGTGAACGGCTGGCCCGGCTGATACGGATTGGCCGACGGCAGCGGGGGATTCGCGGCGATCAGTTCGACGGCCGGCGGAATGTGGATCAGGAATGCGCCGTTGATGGTTCCATCAAGCGTCCCCTCGAACAGGATGTACTGCCCATCATCGCTCATCGCGAACGCATCCTGCGTGCTGGCGATTCCCGTCAAGGTCATTCCGTTGATCGTGGTGACGCCCTCCTGCGCCAGGAGCGTCTCGTCGAGGAATAGGCCGGTGTCGCGCGTGGTGTCGGGATCGTTCCAATCGCCGAACCACAGCACTCCGCCGCTGTCGTTGATCAGCACCGGACCGCTGCCGAAGCTGGTGAACGTGAACACGCCGCCGATCGCCGGCAGCGTGTCGCCTTCCTGAATGAGTTTCACGCCGTTCCTGACGATAATCAGATCACTGGCCGTGTCGCCGGAGAGCGTCCCCGTATGAACGTAATCTCCATTATTGTTCAAATCCATGCGCGTGCTGGTGCCCAGCGTCAACCAATCGCGACCGGCAACGGGCGACGGGTCGGCCTCCTGCGCGATCAGCGTGTCGTTAATGTACACGACTCCGTCGTGCGTCGTATCGCCCGTTAGATCGGCCACGTACATCGCCGCTCCGGAGTTGCTGAAGGCAAACGTGTGCGGACCGGTGCCGAAGTCGGTGACCATCTCCGTTTGGCCGCTTAGAATATCGGCCTCCTTGGCGATCACAGTTTCGGCCAGCAGCAGGCCGTTGGCATCCAGGTCGAAGCGCACCAGAGCGCGGTCGACCGTGCTGGCGATCGCCGGGTCGTCCACGCTGAGGACCGACAAAAGCTGGTTGCCGTCATTGATCTTGACTTCGAAGAAGCCAATGTAGGGTGTGTTCGGCGAGAACTGCGGCGCGCCGGCGAGGGTGCCCTCCTGGAGCACGAGCGTCGCGTTGTAAAAGATGCCGGAATCGTTATTCGTCCCGCCCGTTCCGGACAGGAAGAAGTTCCAGCCGCTGTTGCCGCTGTTGTTCAGATTGATGGAGTCAAAACTGTCGATCGCCGCTCCGGCCGGCGCCGTCAGCGGATCACCTTCGCGCAGATACAGCACCCCGCTCTTGATCAGAACTTCGTCGGTATCGGTATCGGCCTGGTTGGTATCGGCCTCGACGATCCACTGGCCGGCGCTGTTGACCGCCAGATTATTGATGAGCGTGACCTGCCCGACCCCGCTGACGCTGTCCCCCTCGAGCAGCAGCGGCGTGATTACGAGCCCCGGTCCGGCGAGCGCTGTCCCGCACGTGCCGGCGATGAGCGCAACCGATGCAAGGTAACGATGCATGCTTGTATCCCCTTCGCTGATCTGACGCGAAAAACGCTGTCTTTCGCCGTAAAAGACATGCTACCAAAGCGCGCTGGCGATCTCAAGCGGGCGTGGTCGGACAGCCGGCTGCTGGTCGGTGACGCGATCGGATCACGGCAAGGCCGAGCAGCAGGGGCCAGGCGGTGACCATTCCGATTCCGCACGTGCCGCGCGCTGCGCTCCGTCGCGGCGGCGCGGCGCTGATCGGCGGCAGGTCCGATGGTGTCTGCATGTCAGGCGGCGCAGGCTCCGGCGGTGGCGGCATCGGCGGCGTCATCACGACGGGCGGCGCGACATCGGGTGCGTCGGGGATATCGGCGCGGCCGTCGTGATCGTTGTCGAGCGCGACCCGCAGGCGGAAGGCGCGCGCCAGGCCGTCGATGTAGCCCGCGCCGACGATCTGGCCGCGATCGTTGATCCCATAAGCGGCCGCCAATTCCCAGCGCGCGCCGGTCGGCATCAAGCTGTTCAGATCGATCACCACGCCCTGTGCGTACAGGAACGCATGATAAACGCCGGCGCGCGAAGTTTCCGAACGGCCGACAATGTCGCCGGATTCGTTGATGCCATTGGCGAAGCTGGAATGCCCGCCGGGCAGCGTGTGCAGATCGACCAAGGCGTTGTCATGAAGCAGGAAGGCGCGCGTGCGGCCGTTGAACTGGCCGGAACCGACGATCTGGCCCGCGTTGTTGAGCGCTGTGGCACGCGTCAGCTCCCAGGGCGAATTCGCGGGAAGCTGCTGATCGAGGTCGATCATGGTTCCAGCGCGGAACAGGAACGCGTGCGTGGCGCCCGAAGCGGTCTGTGATTCGCCGACCACGTCGCCGACATCATTGATATCATTGGCCTTGCTGGTCGTGCCGCCCAGCGTGCCGAGTGAATTCATCACGCCATTGGACCAGACGAACGCGAGCGAACGCCCATCGGCTGTCAGCGACTCGCCGACCACCTGCCCGAGATTGTTGGCCGCGTAGGCGACGCTGCGCGGTCCGCGCAGCGTGCCGAGGTCGGTGACGACACCCGCGTCCCAGACGAAGGCGTGCGTTTCGCCGGCGCTGGTGCGGGCTGATCCCACGACGCGGCCGGCATCGTTGATGGCGTAAGCCATCAGATCCGTCAGGGCCGGTGCCGCAATATCCTCCAGCACGCCGGCCGTCCACAGGAACGCGCCGACGCCGGTCTCTCCCAGGCCGTTGCAGGCCGTCCCGGGCGGACACGAGGCGCCCACCACGATGCCAGACTGATTGACGCCGCGCGCCGCGAGAGCGCTGCTGGTGAGTGCGGCGAGCTGTGTCATCACCAGATTGTCCGGCTGCGGCGGCATCTCGGTGCAGGCGTCGCCGACGCCGTCCAGGTCGGAGTCCTCCTGCTGCGGATTGGGCATGGTCGGGCAGTTGTCGCAGGCATCGCCGATGCCATCGCCATCGGTGTCGCGTTGATCGGGGTTGTAGACGGGGCAGTTGTCGCAGGCGTCGCCGACCAGATCGTGATCGGCATCCTGCTGCTGCGGGTTGGCAATATCGCGGCAGTTGTCGCAGCCGTTGCCGATGCCATCGCCGTCATTATCCGCCTGCGCTGCGTTGCGAAACTGCGGGCAGTTGTCGCAGGCATCGCCGACGCCATCGCCATCGAGATCCTGCTGACCGGGGTTGGCGACCTGCGGGCAATTGTCAAATGTATCCGGCACGCCATCGCCATCGCTGTCGGGCAGGGTCTGACCGCAATCGAACGGGCAGTTGTCGCACGCGTCACCCAAGCCGTCGCCGTCCATGTCGGCCTGACTGGGGTTGAACACGTTCGGACAATTATCGCACGCGTCGCCGACACCATCGCCGTCGGAGTCCGCCTGTGACGGATTCAGCGCATTCGGACAGTTGTCGCAGGCGTCGCCGATGTAATCGCCATCGCTGTCCTGCTGATCTGGATTGTAGACCGACGGGCAGTTGTCCGTGCCATCATCGACGCCGTCGTTGTCGGAGTCACTGCCCGACGGATTGCAACCCACGGGGCAAGGATCGCAAGCGTCTCCCAAACCATCGTGATCGGTATCAATTTGGCTGGGATTGCTGATGCTCGGGCAGTTATCGCAAACATCGCCGACGCCATCACCGTCAGAGTCGGCCTGATTCGGGTTGCTGTAAAATCGGCAGTTGTCGCTCGCATCGGGAATGCCATCGCCATCGATATCGCCGTTGCCGGGGACCAGTAGAAAACCATGCCACTGCGCCGCATGGTGCCCGAGCCCGACGATGTGACCGGAGGCGTTGATGGCCCAGCCCAAATCCAGGATCCAACCGGAGTCGGCGGGGATCAGTGTATTCAGATTGTACATCGTACCGTTTTGCCACAAGAATGCGCAGGCCAGCCCGATGTTGGTATCGGTAGTGCCGACAACCTGTCCCGCGTTGTTGATATCTTCCGCCCAACTCGTACCAACGCCACCCAAGCTGCCGAGGTCGAGCATGGTGCCATTTTGCCATAGAAAGGCGTGACTGATGCCACCGCTATCGAAGGTCGAGTCGCCGACAACGTGTCCCGCGCTATTGATGCCCAACCCACTGCTGCAGTTCCCACCCAGCGTGCCCAGATTGCTCGGGATACCTCCAGTCCAGCGAACCGCGCGCGAACCTGTGGCGAAATTTGAAAACCCGGCGACTTGACCCGCGTCGTTAATATCGAGCGCACCGCTTGAATTGGTGCCCGGCAAATTCGGCAACTGTGTCAGCACTCCATTGGCCCACACAAACGCACCTTGACCTGACGGCGTATCAGCGCCGATCGCCACTTGGCCCAGGTTGTTGATGGCCCAAGCCGTGCCGCTGCCGCCGGGGGTGAGGTCGGTCATGACGCCATTCTGCCAGATGAACGCGTGCCCGCTGCCGCCGGCCGGCAGCGACATCCCGACCACCTGTCCGGAGTTGTTGACGTCTTGAGCTTCGCTGTAGGTGCCGCCGAGCGTTCCCAGGTTGGTCATGGTTCCATTCTGCCAGATGAAGGCTCGACCGCTCGGAGATGCGCTGATGTCGGCGACGCCCACGACCTGACCGACATCGTTGACGCCAAGTGCAAAGCTGGTGTCGCCGCCCAGCGTCCCCAGGTCAACAACGACATACGTCTGCGCCGCAGCGCGAATGCCCGCACTGACGAATCCGATTAGAAACGCGATTAACGCAGTAAATCGATGCGGTGACATGGCGATTACCTCTTGGCTGTCAGGTGAAGCGCGCCCCCGCTGAACCCTGAACGCTCCGAACGACCCTCCGCCCCACCGCCGCTCCGGGGCGGACCGAAGCGGCGGCGAGGGGTGCCACGGGAGGGTCGGAGGTTTAGACGATCACGAGCTGCGCTCGCCCCCGACGAGGCGCAATCCCTTCGTCCGCGCCTATCAACGACGCACCCCCGCCGCGCACCCACGATCTTTTTTCAGAACCCCGCCCGCGAGGGCGGAGTGAGTCGCGCACACGTTAACCTCCCCGCCGCGTCACCCCCCACTCGCGTGGGGGGTTCTGAGCCGCCGCCCGCGAGGCGGAATGATTTGCGCGCGAAAAATACACCAGCCTGTCATCCCGTACGGCGATGCAGGTTCTGACCGTGCCCTTTGCCGACCGCTACACTCCAAGCATTCCGAGCACCAGATGTCCGATCCACAGGTGGGCGCAGGCTGGGGAAAAAAATAACACGTCCTTTGAGCGATCGTGACAGTTTGGGTAACCTGAAACATCTCAACCCGGCGCTTGGGCCGCGCCGCAGTTGACCGGACGCTCATCCGGCGGGGTACCATTGGACATGAGTGCAGACAGGGAAATGGGATCGAACGCAGCAGCAACGGAGGCGGATCTGCTTCGCCGCGCGATCGACGGCGAACGGCTGGCGCTCGAACTGCTGCTGCTGAGATATTACAGTCGTCTGCGCAACCGTATCGCGCGCAAAATTCCGGCGGACGTGCGCACCGTCGTCGCGATCGACGATATCATCCAGGCCACCTACGTCGAGGCCATTCGCCACATTGATACTTTCGAGCCGCAGGGCGAGCAGGCGTTCTATCGCTGGCTGGCCACCATTGCCGAGCGCAAGCTGATCGACGCCGTCCGAGTCCGCCGCGGTCGCACGCCGCGTGCGAAGCGCCCGCCACGGCCGAGCATGGCACGCTCGGTCGTCGCGCTGCTGGAGCTGCTGATCGCTCCGGGTCGATCTCCGAGCCGTGCCGCGGCCGGAACCGAAGCGGTCCAGGCGGTGCAGGTGGCGCTCGCCAGCCTGCCCGAGCCGTACCGCCGCGCGCTTTGGCTGCGCTACATCCATGGCTGGAGCGTCTCGGCCATCGCCGTCGAGATGGGGCGCAGCGAGCGCGGGGTTCATGGTTTGTGCAACCGGGGCCTGAAGCTGCTGCGAGATTTCCTGGGCAGCGCCTCGCGCTTTCTGACGCAGACCTAAGGGGAGGGCGAGCCTCCTGCTGAGCCAGACGGGAGGACGAGGCTCCTGCCGAGCCGTTGAATCGTGAATTCTGAGATAGGCACAGAACGGACGGATTCCCTCGCGAGCGTCATCGAGCAGGTCGTCGCGCGCCGCTTGGCGGGCGAAGAGGTGGCGGATGCGGCCGTCATCACTGCCCATCCCGAATTGATGCCCGAGTTGGGCGAGAACCTGCGCCGTTTGAATCTGATCAAGGAAGCCGAGCGCCTCGCCGTCTGTCCCGCTGAGCCGGACCTTCCTGGCGATGACACCGATTCGCCCGCCCCCGGCGGGTCCGGCATGCGCGCCAGCGATTGCTTTGCGGGTTTCCGGATCGTGCGCCGCTTGCATCACGGCGGCCAGGGCGTCGTGTATCAGGCCGTGGAGTCAGCGACCGGACGCAAAGTCGCGATCAAGGTCATTCGCCAGGGGCCGCTCGCCGGCCGCACTGACCGCGGGCGCTTCGAGCGCGAAGTGCAGATCCTCCAGCAGCTCGATCACCCGCGCATCGTCAGCATTCGTGACACCGGCGTCCTGCCGGGCGGTGATATCTATTTTGTCATGGATTACATCCCCGGCCTGCCGCTGGATGTGTTCATGGCCGGCCGGACTTTGACGATCGAGCAGACGCTCTGGCTGTTCGCGCGCATCTGCGAGGCCGTGCACGCCGCCCATCTGCACGGCGTCATTCATCGCGACCTCAAGCCGGGCAACATTCGCATCGATCCGGAAAACGAACCCTATATTCTGGACTTCGGCCTGGCGAAGCTGGTCACGCCGGATGTTTCGGACGAGGCGGGGATCGCGCCCGATCCGGCCATGACCATCACCGGGCAATTCATCGGCTCGTTGCCGTGGGCTTCGCCCGAGCAGGCCGAAGCGCGGCACGCCCAGGTCGATATCCGCACCGATGTCTATTCGCTCGGCGTCATTTTATATCACATGCTGACGGGCCGGTTTCCGTATGATGTCAGCGGCGGGGTGCGCGAAATTCTGGATAACATATTGAAAACCGCGCCGCCGCCACCGAGCCGCTACCGGCAGCGCATTAATAATGAGCTGGATACCATCGTCCTCAAGTGCCTGCAGAAGGATCGCGAGCGGCGCTACCAAAGCGCGGGCGAGTTGGGACGCGACATCGCCAATTACCTGGCTCACCGCCCCATCGAGGCCAAGCGCGACAGCCCCTGGTATTTGGTGCGCAAGACACTTGCCCGGCACCGCGCGCCGGTCGCCGTGGCCGTCGGCATCATGCTGATTACCGCCGCCGCGGCCGTCGTCTCGTTGACATTTTGGCAGCGCGTGCTGCGCGAGGCGCAGCGCGCCACCCAGGCCGAGAAACGCGCCGAGAGCTGGCTCGGTGAGACCATCACGGCGCGCGACGCGGCGCGCTCCGAGGCGCGCCGCGCTCAAAACGAGGCCCAGAAATCCGAGCGCATCGTCCGCTTTCTGCAGGACACGCTGGCCGCGGCCGATCCGCGCCAGGCGCTGGGCCACGAGGTCACTGTGCGCGAAGCGCTGGATGCGGCTGCGCGGCGCATTGAGTTGGGTTTGACCGGCGAGCCGCAAGCCCAGGCGGCGCTGTACGCCACGATCGGCAAAACCCATCAAGGCCTTGGGCTCTACGAGTTGGCCGAGCGCTACCTGCGCCGCGCGCTCGACGTGCGCCGCGCGGCGCTGCCGGCCGATTCCCCCGATATCGGCAGCAGCGCGCGCGATCTGGCCGATTTGCTGCGCGATCGCGGGCGGCTGGACGATGCGGAAAAGCTTTATCGCGAAGCGCTCGCGCTCCAGCAGAATGACCTGAGCGCTGACGATCCGCAGATGGCGGCGACGCAGAGCGGACTGGCTCAGGTGCTGCTCGCCAAGTCCGACTACCCGGCGGCCGAGGCCCTGTGCCGCGCCGCGCTCGCGGTGCAGACCAGACGGCTGGGCGCCGAGCATCTGGATACCGCCGAGACGCGCCGCCGATTGGCCGCGGTACTTTTCGCGACCGGCGACAGCGTTGCGGCCGAGCCGCTGCTGCGCGAAGCACTCGCCGTCCAGCGAAAGCTGCTCGGCGCGGAACATCCCGCGGTGGCCGAAACCGCTAATGTGCTGGCCGCGGTCCGCTACATGCGCGGTGATCTGTCCACGGCCGAATCGCTGTATCGTGAGGCGCTGGCGACGCGCCGCGCCCTGCTGGGCGAACATCCCGCCGTCGCCGAAACGCTCAATGACCTGGCCGTTCTGCAGCGCGCCCGCGAGCAGTACGAAGAAGCCGAAGCCCTCGGCCGCGAGGCGCTGGCGCTGCGGCGCAAGTTGCTCGGCGCGGCTCATCCCGACGTGGCCGAAAGCCTCAACAATCTCGGGCTGGTGCTGCTGGCCCGCGGTGACTCGGCGGGCGCCGAGTCGCTGCTGCGCGAAGCGCTGGCGATGTATCAGCAGGCCTTCGGCAGCGAGCACGCGGCCGTCGCGCGCACCCTGAACAATCTGGCGATCCTGCTGGCCGCGCGGCGCGATTACGCCGCGGCCGAGCCGCTCTATCGCGAAGCGCTGGCCATTCGTCGTCGACTGCTCGGGCCGCAGCATCCGGACGTCGCGCGCACGCTCAATAATCTGGCCGAGACCCTGCGTGCCCGCGGCGATTCGGCGGCGGCCGAGCCGCTGTGCCGCGAGGCGCTGGAGATTCGCCGGCGGGTCCTGCCACCGGGACACACAGAGTTGGCCGATTCGCTCATCGTCTTGGCCATGATCTTGATCGAGCGCGGCGATGCCCAGGCGGCCGAGCCGGCGCTGCGCGAATGCCTCGACATCCGCCAGCAGGCACTACCCGCCGGGCATTGGCTGATCGCCGACACTGCGAGTGTGCTGGGAAGTTGCCTGGCAACGCTGCGGCAGTACGAGCGTGCCGAACCACTGCTGATCGAAAGCTACCCGGTGATCCGCGCCGCCCGCGGCGACGCCGACTCGCGCACGCGCGAAGCGCTGGCGCGCATCGTGGAGCTCTACACCGCCTGGGGCAAACCCGAGCAAGCCGCGGTCTACGCCGACTCCCCAGCGCGCGGGGCCGCGCCATGAGGCGCCGCCGGCCCGCCGTGCAGCGCTATCACGACCGCGTCGCGCCGCGCTACGACGCGACCTATGATGACGCTTATTGGGCCTGGCACGATGCGCTCACTTGGGACCATCTCAAGCCGCATCTGCCCGAGGACTTGCGCGCGCCCGTCGTCGACCTCGGCTGCGGCACCGGCAAGTGGGCGGCGAAGATCGCCCGCAGCGGCTTCTCGGTGACCTGTGTGGATATCTCGGTCGCGATGCTCGAACAGGCGCGCCAGAAACTGCATCCGCAGATTTCGCCGATCGACGCCGATGAATCCACAGCATTGAGTACGCCCGCCGCGACCGATCTCCCTCTCCCCCCAGGTTCGGAGCCGCGACGCATCAGCGAGCGTTCCGCGGGCGCACCACCCGTTCTCCCTCTCCCCTCTGGGGAGAGGGTCGGGGTGAGGGGAACAGCGACGAAATTCGTGCAGGCCGACCTGATGGACCTCTCCGCGCTGCCCGCCCAACATTTCGCCCTGGCCGTTGCCTTCGGCGAGCCGCTCGGCAGCACCGCATCGCCCGCAACCGCGCTCAAGCAGATTCGCCGCATCCTCGCGCCGCAAGGCAAGCTGGTAGCCACGTTCGACAACCTGCTGAACGCGCTGGACTTCTACGTGCAGCAGGGCGATCCGCGCGGGCTGGAGGAATTCCTGCGCAGCGGCGTCACGCACTGGCTGACGCGCGACCGCGGCGAGCAGTTCCCCATTCACACCTGGACGCCCGACCGCCTGCGCAAGCTGCTGGAAACCGCCGGCTTCGAAGTCGTGGACATGATCGGCAAAACGGTCCTGCCCATGCGGCACTATCGCGAATTGTTGGAAGATCCCAAAGCGCGCCGCGCCTGGATGAAGATCGAGAAGTCCCTCTGGCGCGATCCGCCCGCCATCGGCCGCGCCGCCCACCTGCAAGTCGTCGCCCGCCCCACTCCGTAGGAGCGCCGCTTCTCTCCCTCGCCCCTTTGGGGAGAGGGCCGGGGTGAGGGGGCTTGCGCGTCGGTCTCTGACCACGCCCCCGTTCCGTAGGAGCGGTCTGGGACCGCGACACGATCGCCGCGCGCGGGACGGCATGCCGCTATTCTCCTCGCCCCTTTGGGGAGAGGGCCGGGTCGCCACGGCGACTCGCCTGTGGCGAGGTGAGGGGCAACGGGGCTTAAAGACAGGCTGTCAACTGTGACCCAACGAAAACCTAGCGTAACAAAAGCGTCAGCAGCGACCCACCCCCGTCCGCCCCGGTTTTCGACCCCGCCAAGGCCGGTGTTTCAAAAACTTGCGCCGATTTCGCGCGTTCGACCATTTTTCTTCGCTTTTTACCAGTAGGGAGAGTGCGCGCGGGGCTGTCGGGCCCGGTGAACCCTGCCGGCCCCCGCGCCTCCCCTCTTGATGCGCCTGCGACCTGGGTGCGCGCGGCCGCGGGAGCGTTGTGCGCCGGAGGGCACTATGGCATCCACATCGTCGTATCATGATGATCGTCGTTTGATGCTGGCCAGACTGGTCGCCGACCATGCGCGGCTGCGCCGCCTGATCGCCCGCAAGATCCCGCGCGAGTTACAGTCGGTCCTCAACGCCGACGACGTGCTGCAGGAGGCCGCTCTGGAGCTGCTCGCGCCCGGGACGCGCAAGCCGGCCGCACATATCGGAAACGTGAACCACTCGCTCGCCGGCCTGGCGCTCCACTGCCTGCACGATTCGTGGGTCGAATTGGCCCCCGGCGTGCGCGCCACCAGCGGCGGACGGGCCCAGGATGCAGATGGCGAGTCGGCAAGCGCTCCGCGCGCCTTCGGCAGCCTCGAGTGGCCGGGGACCAACCCGGGCGCGGCCTGCGCGCTGCGCGAGGCGGCCGATGCCGTGCAGGCCATGCTGGGCTGCCTGACCGTCGAGCAGCGCTTCGTCGTGGAGCAGGTCTGCTTCGAAGACCAGTCGGCCGCGCAGATCGCCGAGCTCACGCGCTGGACGCGCGCGGCCGTGTGGAAGCGCTACGAGCGCGCCCGGCGCAAGCTCGTGGCGCGCTTCGGCGAAGCCGCCGCTGCCCTGCTGCGCGACTAACTGCCGCCTCGCTGCCCTCGCCCCGTCGGGGAGAGGGTCGGGTGAGGGGCTTTGCGGTGCCCAAAAACGCGACTTTGTAAGAACTTGTCGAATCCGTCGACTTTGTCCGTCCAGTTTTTTCGGTTTTCCCAGACTAGTCCTATAGAGGCAC
>DASXUA010000707.1:0-2588 GCA_036505095.1 Phycisphaerae bacterium | reverse complement strand
AGGTGCTCGTCAGAACCCCGCCCGCGAGGGCGGGGTGACTTGCGCACACGAGAAGCGCCCGCACGTCTCCCCCCACTGGCGTGGGGGGTTCTGAGCTGTCCTCAGCGTTCTCAGCGTCAGCTCCTTGGCGTCTTTGCGCGTTTGCGCGAGGCCATTAACCATCAATGTTCGTGGGCGATGACGCGCACGTCGTGTTCGAGCTTCGGCAGCGACTCCGCTTCCGTGCCGTCATATCCGCCGCGCACGCGGCCCTGCCGGTCGACGATGCTGAAGCGCGGACTGTGGAACAGCAGGTCCTCTTCCTTCATCAGTTTGAAACTGTCGCCGATGAGCTTGCGGATTTCACGCTCTTGTCCGGTCAGGAACAGCCAGCGCTGCGGATCGGCGTGGTAATACTTGGCGTAGCCCGCCAACACCTCCGGCGTGTCGCGGCCTGGATCGACGCTGATCGATACCAGCTTCAGGTCCGGCACGTCGGCCAGGTCCTGTTCGACTTGCTTCATCGCCTTGGTCATGGTCGGACACGTTCCCGCGCAAGAGGTGAAAATGAAATCGGCCACCCACACCTTGCCCAGCAGGTCTTTCCGCGTGATCGTCCGGCCGGTCGCGTCCGTCAGCGTGAAGTCCTGCACCGGCCACAGGACCGGCGGACCGGTTTCCGCCGGCTCGGTTCCGAGGCGCGCGCGGATCGAGAACCCCAGCACCGCAATGGCAGCGACCGCCAGCGCTCCCAGGATGATTCGATGAAACCACTTGCTCGGCATCGTCAGATTCCCCGCGCCTCACCCACCGCGATTTGCATTCTAGGCGGGATCGCAGACGGGAGCCAATCGCACGCACCGACCGCAGGTACACTGAGGTCACTGCGGACGTGATCAGGAGAGTCTACCACGCATTGGAAACCGCTCACCGTGGGAGTACACTGAACGGGCGGGTTTTCCGCCGAGGAGGGGTCGCTGTGAATATGCGAAGCTGTTCACCGGAATCTGACTCGGGGCGGCGGGCGGCGGGCTGCACGTTCCATCTGGCTGCTGCGGCGGCGCTTCTGATCGTCGCACCTGCCTGGGCGCAGCCGTCGTTTACTCCGCTGGGAGATCTGCCGGGTGGGTCGGCGCATAGCGAGGCCTGGGGCGTGTCGGCCGACGGAAACACCGTGGTCGGCGCCAGCATCATTTCCGGCAACGTGCTCTTCGGCGGCACCTATGCGGCGTTTGCCTGGACGGCGCAGACCGGCATCACGGACATTTACCACCTCGAAATCATCGGCAGCATCTGCCGCGCGTACGCTGCCAATGCCAATGGTTCAGTCATTGTGGGCTCGGCCGATTACGGCGTGATCTCGCCCACGCAGATCGTCGCTTTCATCTGGACCGAGGAAACCGGCACCGTCGAAATCGGTGACCTGCCGGGTGGTGCGTCCGGCTCGCCGCGCAGCTACGCGCGCGGCGTTTCGGCGGACGGCACGATCATCGCCGGCCAGGGCGAATCCGATTCCGGTAACGACGCCTTCCGCTACACGACCGCCGACGACGTGTTCCTCGGGCTCGGCGATCTGGCGGGCGGCGATTTCAGCAGCTCCGGCTTCGGCATCAGCGCGGACGGCAGTACCATTGTCGGATCGTCGGCGTCGGCCAGCGGCGTGCAGGCCTTCCGCTGGAACGCCAGCCAAGGCATCGTCGGCCTCGGATACCTTCCAACGGCTCCCGGAATCACGCCCTTCTCCGAGGCCTACGCGGCCAGCGCCAACGGCTCGGTCATCGTCGGTCTCAGCCGCTCGCTGGCGTCGGGCAACAGCGGCTGGGAAGCATTTCGCTGGACCCAGGCCAGCGGGATGATGGGACTCGGCGATCTTCCCGGCGGCGCGGTCTTGAGCGCGGCCTACGCCACTACGCCCAACGGCGCTATCGTCGTCGGCCGCGCTGGCGTGCAGGGCAATTGCAGCCCCTTCGGCTGTCAGACCGCCGGCCGCCCCTTCATCTGGGATGCGCAGCATGGCCTGCGCGATCTGACCGTCGTGCTCACGGACCTTGGCGTGAACCTCTCCGGTTGGGAACTGACCGAGGCTCGCGGCATCTCCGCCAACGGCCACGTCATCGTCGGCACCGGCCGCAACCCCGCCGGCAACGTCGAGGCCTGGCGCGCCGACCTGGGCGCCCCGCCCATTCCGATCGGTGGCGATTTCGACGCCGATGGCGACATCGACCTGCAAGACTACGCCGCGTTGCCCGCCTGCCTGACCGGCCCCAACGCCGGCCCGCCGACGCCAAGCTGCGTGGCCTTCGATTTCGAGCCGGACGACGACGTCGACCTGCGCGACGTGGCCGCCTTCGCGAACGTGTTCACCGGCTCGTAGCGACCCGAGTGTTCCGTGGGCGGCGCCCACGGCTACTCTCTTTGAGCCCTTCGAGCTGAACGCTCCTATCGCGTGGAACGTAGCGCTGCCCTCGGACACAGGCCGAAGGCCTGGAATCGAGTAGCCGGGGGCAGAGCGCAGCGCCGCCCTCGGTTTCGGGTTACACCCCAGACTACCGACCCTGAAAGGGTCGAATCCCTCCGCGCATGGCATGCAACATTCGACGGGTCGCGAC
>DASXUA010000706.1:0-8623 GCA_036505095.1 Phycisphaerae bacterium | reverse complement strand
GCTGCGCACGATCGTGGTGGCCGGCGACGCGGTGGTCAGCCGCGAGCATTACGAGGCCGGCCGCGTGTTCGAGCGCTGCTGGAATGCGGATCTGGCACGGCAGTCCTTCGCTGAGATCGTCGAGCTCGCCGAAGCCATCGTGCCGGGCCACGATAACATCTTCTGGGCTGCGTAACTGACCTTCACATCCACAGATCTCGCGCAGAAACGCAAAGCCGCAGAGGTCTCAGAGTTGCATCTTGGCGTCTTTGCGTCTTTGCGCGCCCATTGCCGTTTCGGAGCGCCTATCAATTACGGGGACCGCGGCCGCCACCGCCGCCGCCTCCGCCGGGCCCGCGCCCCCCGCCGCCCCAGCCCCCGCCGCCCGGACCACCGCCGGGACCGTGCATCATCGGCAGCCGGACACCGCGATCGTTGGCCCGCGCCCAGGCCGCAGCCATGTAGGACATCCGCTTCATTTGTGATTCAGCCGTGCGGCCCTCGACCCGCTGACGCTGCTGCTCTTTGGAGAAGCCGCCGCGTCCCCACCCGCCCCGGCGGCGCTCACCGCCGTTGCCATTCGAGCCGTCGCCATTGGAATTCGCGTCTTTTTCTTTCTCGCGCTCGGCCTCGCGCATCTTGCGCATGGCCTCCATCCACTTCGGGGCGCGCTCCACCATCTCGTCGATGTGCTTATCCAGCACCGCCTGTCGATCGGACTCCGGCGCGGCCCAGTATTCATTAATGCGCCGATCCATCTCGCCTTCCATGATTTCCATCATGTTACGGCGCATCAGGTCGCGCTGCGCATCGGTCAGATCCTTCGACGTGGCCAGAGCGAGCAGCTTGTCGGTGTCATCGTGGTTGACCAAGTCGCGCAGCGAGTCAGTCGAAAGCTGCTGCTCGACGGTGAGCGGCGCATGGGCCTTCATCCAGATGATGGCGCCGGTCACTCCGCCGGCCACGATTAAGACCAGCAAACTGGCAACGACGACCGCGCGCTTGGACGACTTGTTCTTCGTTGGCATAGATTGTTTCCTGTTCCTGAACCCTCAACTCCGAACCCTAGATGCCTTCAAATCCCGTCACGTGGCCGTCCACGTACAGATAGCGGAACGCGCCGTCCTCGCCCTGTTTGCCGTGGAACGGGCCGTAATCTTTCAGCAGCCACATCTTGCTGTCTGACACGACCGTCTGGTAATTCGCATGCTCCTGTAGAACCTGCGTCAGATGGTTGCGGTACTCGGCGATGTTCTTGCCGCGCAGCCGCGAGTTCAGCTCGTAACTGGAGCGCTCCGTCTGGAAATAGCTTTGATTCTGGTAGGGCGCCTCGCGTTGCGGGTCGCCCGGTTGATCGCCCGGACAATGCAACACGGCGACGCCACCTTTGAGATACGGCGCAATCACGTCCGCAAAATAGATGGACGGGTTGGGCTCGGCAAACGGCGGCAGCGGCACGCCCTGTGGTACCGGCGGCGGCGGGAACGACGGCAGCCGCGACGCGAAAGGCACGATATCCTTGCTGTCGTTGAAATAGGCGTGAATCGCGACGCCGAGCTGATGCAGGTTCGTGCCGCACGCGGTGCGCTTGGCGCTGCGCCGCGCCTTACTCAGCGAGGGCACCAGGATCGCGATCAGCAGCGCGATGATGCTGATCACCACCAGCAATTCAATCAGCGTGAAGGCGCCACGGCCGGTGCGTTTACGTCGCTGTTTGAGCATTCTCGCTAACATCATCGGTCGATCTCCCACTCACTACGGCGCGCCTTCGTCCTTGCCTCGCCCTCCCGGCCGGCACTTGCCGCGGGCATCCTGCCAGCGCTGCCACTGCGCATCGTTCAGCACGGCGCGAATCTGCGGATCATAGCGGAGGTGAATATCATCGATCTTGGGCCGCATCTCGTTGCAGGCCTCGTGAATCTCGGCATGCTGCTGCTTGAGCAAGGCGTCCATGCGGCTGCGCTGCTCCGCAGTAAGATCCAACTCGTCGAGCAGCGCGCCCGCACCGCCGCGCCAGCCGTTCCAGGCGTGTTCCTTACCAGGATTACCCGACGGGCCGGAAGCGCGCGCCGCGCCGCCCCCACCGAGCAGCAGTCCGGCTCCCACGCCGCAGGCGAACACCACCACGAGCGTCGCGGCCGGCAACAGGTAAAATCGTGCGGGTGCCTTCAACGCGTTCATTTTGAACTCCGGTTATTGGATTCCAGGACGGCCTGGAGCAGCGCGTCATCCGACAACCCAGGCCCGCTGGCCAGCAGCATGGTATCGGTGCCGCGCTCGGAATTGGCCGACCCCGCGCGGCGCAGCGCCCAGGCGATCGGCCCGCCCGCCGCCAGCGCCAGCAGTAATCCCACGGACATCGAGCGCTGCCACGCGCGCCGGCGGGCCACGCTCACCCGCGCCCCGGCTATGGAATCCATGATGCGATCGACTTGCGATGTGTAGTCATTCATAGCGTTGTCCGCCGACGGCGATTTTCGCCGCCGCTGCGTTTCGTCGCTACTGCGCGTCGTCGCTGCGTCCCAGTTCCGCCAATCGGGCGCGCGCCCGGTGCAGGCGCGATTCGACCGTCCCGACCGGACAACCCAACACTTCCGCGATCTGCCGCTCGGAGAGGCCGGCCAACTCGCGCAGCGACCACGCGACACGCAGCGGCATGCTCAATCTCTCCAGCAACTGCCAGGCTTGGGCAGCCGTTTCCGAAGCCACCAGCGCCGCGGCCGGATCGTCCGCTGGCCCGCTCGTCCGGCCGCGCTCCGGCACGGCCAGCGAATGGGCGGCGCTCCATCTCTCTTTCAGCCATGCGAAGCGCCGGGCGCTCCGCAGGTGATCGACATAGAGCCGGGCGGCGATCCGCGACAGCCAGCCGCCGAAGGCCGCGCCGTCCGTCACCTGAGCCAGCGAGAGGTAGGCCTTCACGAAGGCATCGTGGGCCAACTCCTCGCTGAGACCCGCATCGTGCGTCAAACGCAGGAGCAGAGCCTCGACCGCTGGATAGAAATTCTCCACCAGCCGTCGGAACGCGCCGGCATCGCCGGCTTTGGCGGCCAAAACCCACTCCTGCACGCCGGCCTTGGCCTCGGCCCCCGTAGCCTGCTCCATAGCTGCCGACTCTCAACCAGAAGACGCCTGTTGTCCAGCCAACCTTCCTTCGAAAACGCCTCCGGCGGCAATTTTCGACGAAATCCGACAGGCCCAGAGGGTCATACCCTTGTTCCAAACGCGGTTCTGACTGAATTATTCAGGGAGACGACCGCTCGGGCGGTCGCAAATCCCATTTTACTCGCCGGCTCAGCACGGCGAGCCTGGACATACATACAACGTGCGCGGCGCGCGCTGTCCGGCGCGCCGAAAGCGCGCGCGGCGGACGAATGCTACTCCGGCGAGAGTTCGCCGGGCGGCTCGCTGAGTACGCGGAAGTAGCCCTGAATGCAGCGCAGGCTGCGGACGCAAATCTGGATATGAGTCCGCTCGTGAAACCCCGCGCCGGCATAGAGCAGCGGGCCCTCGATAAAGGCGCCGCGCACCGATTCGAAATCTGGCAATGCCTGTTCCTCGCGAACTCGGTGGAGCGTTTCAATGACCGCGCAATCCAGCGGACGAAGAAGCCATTCCCGCGAACCCTTTGGACGCCGGTTCTTCGGCATCGCCGTGCCGGCCTGCCGACCGTGCGCGAGCAGGGTTTCATAAGCATCCTTGACCAACCGGAGGTGATGAGCATCGATCAGATTGAGGCAGCGCCCGAGGTCGATGACCGCACCGACAACCGCTGGGTTCACGATGCGGCTTCGGGAACGCTCTGGTCGGGCCTGTAGCTGCAGCGCATAATCGAGCGCGCGTTGCGGATTGTTCTCCCAGAAGTAGATGCCGTGTCCGAGCCAGTCGTAGTCATTCTGGCTTGGGCGAAGTGAAATCGTGCCGGCAAACACCTGCTCGGCTACGGACTCGTCACATCCGTGGAAACCGAGGACGAACGACGGTAGGACGTCGTACATGGATCAGCCCTGACACGTTAGCTCCCGAGCGGTGAAGCGACGCGGTAGCGACGGTCGGCCGATGTGAGGGATCAGCGGTAAGGCTTGGCCAGGCGTTTGCCGTCTCTCGTCAGGATGCCGGCGCGCACCAGGAATTGCCGGGCGCTCATCTTTGAGCGGAGCGTGGTCTTCCGCATCCGTTTGGATGCGGCCAAGTGCTCCCGGACCATTTCGGACGTGGATTGGATGGGCGACCTCATGAATCATCGGCTCCGAACCTGTCTGATTATAGCGGTCCTGGCGGGACTGCCAACCCCGCAGGAAACGTCGGTGAATAGATGGAAGCCTTACTGGGAGATGACGATGGAAACTCGCAGAGGGCGCCAGGCAGTTTGACGACCCGAGCTATGACCCCCGACCGTCAAGGCCACCGCGCGTGAGCTTGCGCCGCTTCGGCGCTGGCAACGTCAGGGCGCGACGGCCGGCCCGAATCTTGCCTCTTTCTCTGGCTCTCCCCGATCAGTCGCGGGGAATACGAACTTGAACTGACCGTACTGATTCTGCGATACTTGGGGCTGTTGTTGGCGTAAGTCGTCTGGTTCCTCAAAACTTCCACGGGAGTGCATCAATGCGCGCCGGATGGTTAAGCACGTTTTCAGTCGTCTCGAGCGCATCCAAGGGTTGGGCCGTCGTTCTCGCCGTCGCGACGCTGCTGAGTTGCGCCTGCGAGCGCGCGTGGGCGCAGCCGGTGACCAACGCCTTCACGTATCAGGGACGCCTGCAAGACGGTGGTTCGCCGGCCAACGGCAGCTACGACCTGCGTTTTCGGCTGCTGACGGCCCTGACCGGCGGCTCACAGGTCGGCGTGACCCTTTGCCGCGACAACGTGGCGGTGGCGAACGGCTTGTTCACCGTCGAACTCGATTTCGGCGCGCAATTCGCCGGCGATCAACGCTTCCTGGAGGTCGGTGTTCGCGCTGATAGCACCATCGGCAATTGTGCCGCCGGTTCGTATACGATTCTGTCGCCGCGGCAGCCGCTGACGGTGTCGCCGTACGCCGCTTATTCGCTCAGGGCCGCCAACGGCTCAGCCCTCGACGCCGCCGACGGCAATCCGGTGAACGCGCTCGTCGTCGACAACAACGGAAATGTCGGAATCAATACCACGGGCAGCATTTTTCAGAAGCTCACGGTCGAGAACGGCGGCATTACCGTCACCTCAGGACCGGGCCTGAACCGGGTGATCTCGTCAGTCGATGCCAACGGTAATGGGCAGTTGAGTATCTCCGACCATACGGGTTCGTTGAAAGTCAGCATGGGGCCGATCAACTCCGATCCGAACCTGGGCGGCAAGGTATTGGTCCATAATGCGGCCGGCACCATTCAGGCCGGCATGGACGTCAACAGCCTCGGACAGGGAATCGTTTTCGCCGATATGAAGAATTTCCGCGTACCGAACCCGGCCGATCCCAACACGGAAATCTGGTACGCCTGCATCGAAGGTCCGGAGGCCGCGGCGTATGTGCGCGGCACGGCGCGGCTGGCGGAAGGCCGGGCGGTCGTGAAGTTTCCGGAGCATTTTGCGGCGCTGATCAATGCCGCCACGCTGACGGTGCAATTGACGCCGCGCGCCGCCGAGTCGGAAGGCCTGGCGGTCGTGGATCGCCGCGAAAGCGGCTTCACTGTGCAGGAGCTGCGCGGCGGGCGCGGAGACTATGAATTCGACTGGCGCGCCGAAGCAGTTCGGAAGGGGCACGAGGACTACGAAGTCATCCGGGCGAAGCTGGTCGGGCAGTAAGCGGATCAGAACCCCGCCCGCGAGGGCGTGGGCTAATGGACGGGAGCCAGAACCCCGCCCGTCAGGGCGCGGGCCAAGCACGGTCAAAGAATTCGCTGGTGCGAGAATCCTTTCTCGCGCTAATACCTCGGGAATCTATTCTCGCGTCCCTGCGTTCCGGGGAGTCCCCGATGAATAAACAGGATTTTCCGCCTCGAAATCGCACAGTGCCGAAGCCGCCTCACTCCTCGATGTCAGGGTATTGCGGGGGCGAGTCGCCATGCTTTTCCACGATGCGCGGGTAGCGCTCCTTCGCGGGCGCGCCGTCGGCCCCTTCGACCGTGAGCTCGTGCCACCAACTGTCGCCGTAGTCAAACAGGTACTCGAACTTACGGCCGCGGCGTAGCGTAAGATCGGCGATCGGCGTGGCCGACGCGTCGCGCGGCGCGCTATCATCGAAGGTTTCGGCGTCTTCCGCGCACATCGGGTGGGCGTACTCGCGGGCCCCGCGCCCGCGCCGCCCGCGAGGACTGCCGGGCGGATACAGATAGAAGCTGTACATATGCTCGTCGTCGCGGTCGAAGGCGCGGAAGATCGCCTCGTGCAGGTCATCCAGCGTCTGATCGCTGCGGATTTCGATTCGCCGCCAGATACTTTTGTCGCCGGCCAGCGCGACTTTGAAGGTGTAGAGGGTGACCGGCGGCTTTTCGGCGGACTTGGCGGCCATGATTCGTTCTCTCCTGATGCCACGTTTCCTGTCATTTTATCGCGAGGCTCGCAAGACACGAGAGTCAGGTGCGAGGACCTGTACGGCGAATCCGACGGTGAGGCGATCTGAGCGTGGCAACGCATTGCGTCAGAGAGAGGATGAGCTTGACGAATAGAACACGAATCCCGCTCCAATCGTCGTCTCCTTGAAATCAACCACCAACCCCTGGAATTCGCCCCGCTTTCGGCGCGGGATCAAGATCAGCACGCCCCGCGACTCGACGCATAGATACTCGGTGGCGTCGCAGCTTGTCGCCATGTCAAGCGTCCACGCACCGTCGCTGCCGCCCAGTTTGAGCCACCATCGTCCGCGCAGCTTGTGCTGGCGCGCTAGATCACGGACGACCGCCGCACAATTCGCCGTAAGCGTGACGCTGGCTTGGGAGGCTCCGGACACGAGGTCTTCCGCACTCAACGCCCGGTGCGGCCGATCGCGCGCATCGCGCTCGTCTTCAGCGAGCTGTGCGTCGGGGACTTTCCGCGTGGCCAGCTCCGCTGCATCCGTGGTCATTTCGTGTAGCGTCGGCCAGGCTTGGATGAGTGTCGGCGACCAGCACGAAAGCGGCAGAACCATGCTGACATCACTCACCCCGGGCGCCACGACGAGAGGCAGAATGGGTGCCGCCAGCACGCCTCCGGGCAACCGGGAGCGATGCACCATGGTCGACGAAAGATAGACGTGGTGACCATCCGTCAGCCGCCACGGCAAGCGCCAGTTGGCGATATTATTCTGCTCGTCGCTAATAACGGCCGCGACCTTCGCGAGCACGACGTCTCCAGGGCTCGTATTCTTCAAGGCGTAAACACTTTCGCAGATGCGCAGCAAGTGATGCGGCCGCGCGTCGAAGTAGTCCTCGACGCCGAAGACGCTGTTGGCCGGCAGATCGTGGTCCCCGGGCGCATATAGCCCGGCATTCGCCTGAACGAAGCTGCCCCACACCACGCGGCCCGCCTCGGTGAGCAGTGCGTAATTGCCGTGATAATCTGCAGCGAGCCCCTCGTCACGCAAGGCCCGCCGCACGTCCCGCTTTCGTCCGCCAAAGACAGCCCTGCGGACGCCGAATTCGGCAAAGCGCGCGCGGCACTCGTCAATCAGGCCAGCAAACACGGGCTATATGATAAACCGGACGGAGATTTGCCGGAATCCCGTCCGGCGAACGAAAACGCGGGAACGGATTCCCGCAAACGTGGGTGCGAGAAGGGATTCTCGCACCAGCCGGGGTCACGCCTTCGCATCCGACCTTCCGCGCCTTCGCAGCGCGCGCGCTTTGTCGCGGCGCTTCATGCCGAGTCGAATCATCCGCTTCTCGTGATCCTCCGAAACGGCCGTCAAGCACTACTCACCGGCGTTCTTTCTGAAGCCGTAGACGCGCAGGCTCTCCTTCCGCCCGAATTTCCAGAGCGTGTGGACCGCCGCCTGCGCGTGCCGCGTGGTCCGCGAAGGAATGGCGATCCGCAGCGATGGCTTCACCGATTTTGCCGACGCGGGGATCCACTCGTCACCGCGCCGCTCGAGCACCACCGACCAGTCGAATAACGGCAGACCCGTGCGGGAAAAACCAACGCCGCCGTACCCGACCGGCCACGCGAAACCGCCATCCGCCGTCCAGCGGGTCTGATGCGGCCGCAGCCAGTGCGAGCAGCGCCCCACCTCGACCATCATCCCAGCCGTCGCCCTTGAATCCGACAGCACACTGTCGAGCACCACCCGCCACAGTTCGGGATCATCTTCGGCTTCAAGATGTTCGCGGATCGGGTCGATCATTGCGGAACATTGTACCCGGTCGTGCGAAATCCCTTCGGCTCTTCGCGAACGGATTCTCGCAGTAGCGGCCGGCAGGTGCTGTGCAGGCTTCTTTTTTGACGCTCAGCGAAGCGCCGGAATAGAATGATGCGGCCGGGACGATGGCCGGCACGGAGTGCTGCCGGTGCGGGTGCGCTACTATGAGGACGCGGAGACCGGGCTGCCTCACATAGGCCGGCATGGCATCCACGAGCAAGAAGTTGAGGAAGTTCTGCACGGCCCGGGCGAGGATTTGCCGGCGCCCAACAACACGCGAATGAAACTTGGCCAGACGGTTGCGGGCCGGTTTTTGCAGGTGATCTATGTGCCCGATGTAGACCC
>DASXUA010000705.1:0-2632 GCA_036505095.1 Phycisphaerae bacterium | reverse complement strand
TACGTTCTCTTTTCACGGATTTCAGAAGCTGCTGGGACTTTTCGGCGGCATCGGCGGCCAAGGCGCAACCGCACCGGCATTTTCGCTGTTCTGGACGGCCGGCGTTTTGGAGGCATTCGGCGGGCTGTTTTTGATGATCGGGCTGCTAACGCGGCCCGTGGCTTTCATTTTGGCCGGCGAAATGGCCGTCGCCTACTTCCGGGCGCATATGCCGCGCGCGGTCTGGCCCATCTTGAATGGCGGTGAACTGGCCGTTCTGTACTGTTTCATATTTCTCTACTTGGTTACCGCGGGCCCGGGACCCTGGAGCCTGGATAGTCTGCTGCGAAGAAAGTCGCTTCAAGGTACTTGATCAGGGCGTTCGGCGTTTTTTCCGCAGCCCGCCAGACCGGTTTTGACTGATAATCGCTGTTAACAGGTCGCTCACCCCGAGCGTCTACTGGCCGGGTGCACTCATGCTGCAAGACATTCGATACGGTTTTCGGATGCTGGCGCGATCGCGGGGAACGTCCATCATCGCCCTGATAATTTTGGCTCTCGGCATCGGCGCCAATACCGCGATTTTCAGCCTCGTCAATGCTGTCTTGCTGCGTCCCGTGCCGGGCGTGCAGGAACCGGAACAGCTCGTTCGGTTCATGAGATTGCAGAGCCGCAGGCAACTCTACAGTTTCGGCTACCCGGATTACGCCGACTACCGCGACCAGAGCCGCATGCTCGCCGGAGTGATCGCAGAAGGTCAGGCGCCGCTCAGCTTTGCTCTCGGCAACACGCAGAGGGTCGCCGGCTCAGTGGTGACCGGTAACTATTTTTCCATGTTGGGCGTGCGGCCGGCTGCCGGGCGATTGTTCACCCCTGACGACGACCGCACGCCCGGCGGCCACTGGGTCGCAGTCATCAGCCACGGGCTGTGGCAGCGTGCGTTCGGCGCCGAGCCCGCGGCTATCGGGCAAAAGGTGCTACTGAATGGGCACACCTTCACGATCATCGGAGTGGCGGAAGAAGAGTTTCACGGCCTGACGCTCGGTGACAAAATCGATGCCTGGCTTCCCATGGCCATGCAAGAGCAGGCGATCCCGCGCCTGGTCGAGGCCGATCTGTTTCACAACCGTTCCGCCGGGTGGCTCAGGCTTTACGGCCGCGTGCGAAGCGGGGTGCATATCAACCAGGCGCGCGCCGAGATCGCGGGGATCGCCAACCGGCTCGCACAGATGTATCCGAAAACCAATGAGGGCCGCATGGCTGATCTCACCGCCGGAATCGCCCTCTACCCGGAAGACCGCGCGCGCTTCCGCACCTTCTTCGGATTGCTCTTGTCGGCGGTCGGGGTGCTGCTGTTGATCGCCTGCGGAAACGTGGCGAATCTGTTGCTGGCCCGCGCAACCATACGGAAGAAGGAGATGGCCGTACGCCTTGCGATGGGCGCGAGCCGGCGCCGCCTCATTCGCCAGTTGCTCATCGAAAGCGGGATTCTTTGTCTGATCGCTGCCGCGTTCGCCCTGGTGGTTGCACCGTGGACCGTTCAACTGCTGCTGAAGCTCGCGCCGCCCGCGGAATTCGCGCTCCAGGTGACGCCGCGTCTGGATTGGACAGTGCTCGGCTTTGCGATGCTGGTTTCGGTTTCAACCGCCATTCTGTTCGGTCTGGCGCCGGCGCTCGCTGCCTCGAGAACCGATGTCGCGACTTCTCTCAAGGATGCCGCGCCGGCTTCGGGATTCCAGCGCTCGCCGCTCTCGCGCCTGCTGGTGGTCGCGCAGGTGTCGCTGTCGCTCGTTCTGCTGATCGGCGCGGGCCTGGTGCTGCGGAGCATGCAGCGCATTTTGGCGATCGACCGCGGCTTTGATTCCAGCCACGTGCTGCTGTCGTCGGTCGATCTCGCGATTCAGGGTTATTCGGAAACCAAGGGCCGTCTGTTTCTCCAGCAACTGCTCGAGCGTGTTTCGCAATCGCCCGGTGTGCGAGCAGCAAGTATCGCGCAGACTGATCCGGCACGCGGCTGGGGTACACGCGTCTCCGTGTTCTACGAAGGCCAGGCGCCGCCGCCGGACGTCATAAAACGCCGCGACGACATCGGCATTCGCGTGGAGGTCAATTTCATCTCGCCCGGATACTTCGACACGTTCGGCATTCCGCTGATGGCCGGCCACGACTTCGGCGCGCAAGATCAGCCAGGCGCTCTGCCTGTGGCCATCGTTAGCCAGAAGCTCGCCAACCAGCTCTGGCCGGGTGAGAACCCAATCGGCAAGCGCATCGTTGCGCCGCTACATCGCCAGCAGCCCGAGCCACCGGTCACCATCGTGGGCGTGGCAAAGGACGCGCGTTACCGTTCGCTCATGGCGGATGCGCCGCTCCTGCTCTACGTGCCGCTCTTGCAGGTTTATGCGCCGTTCGTGCGCATCCAGGTGCGGACGGCGGGAGACCCAGCGGCTTTCACACAAGTGCTCGGGCAACAGGTCAAGGGGCTCGATTCTAACCTGCCCGTTTACGGCGTCACGACGCTTGACGAGCAAGTCTCGGGGTCGCTGTGGCAGCAGCGAACGGCAGCGGGACTGATCGGATCGTTCGGCGCGCTTGCGCTAGTGCTGGCCAGCGTCGGTCTCTATAGCGTCATGGCCCAGGTGGTGGCGCATCGGAC
>DASXUA010000704.1:0-7752 GCA_036505095.1 Phycisphaerae bacterium | reverse complement strand
CGATCTTAAAGCAGCCCCCCGCGGCCGTGTTCCAGAAGGAGTTCTTGCCCAGCCACCCGCCGTAGCTCCATGTGCACCAGCCACATGGGCACAGTGAGTTGGCACCCGTGTACGAGTACGCCACGGGGTAAATGTCCTGCTCGTTGACGTACATCACCAGGCCGGTGTTGATCGACTTGAGATTGGACTGACATGCCACGCGCTTGGCCTGTTCGCGGGCCTTCTTCAGCGACGGGAGCAGGATCGATATGAGCAGCGCAATGATGGCGATGACAACCAACAACTCGATAAGCGTAAAGCCGCGTCGCGCAGCCTGACGGAAGCGTGTCGACTTCATGGCACTTCTTCCTCTTCTGGAAAGAGAATTGAAAAATATCAGTCCGCCGCCTCGACGCTGCGAACGGACCCAAGCACCCACGGTGCGCTAACGTTCGGCAAAGTATATAGGTCTATCCTATTGCCTGTCAACGATTAACCTTAGCGCATCCTGCCCGCGCGAGCGTCAGTACAAGTTAAGCCGTGAAAATAAAATAAACTCTTTTCTGCCCCAATTTGCGCTGGCGCGCGCCGGCGAAGTCAGCGGCACGCGTTCAGCAAGTCGCGTGCGCCGGCCTCGTCAAGCCGGGTGAGGATCTGGTAGACGATGACGTCAGCGTTTTCCGCAAATCGGTCCGCCGCAACGCGCCTCGCGGCCGGCGCATCCGGCTGACTGACGGCGCGTGCCTTCACGATGCCTTGCGTGGCTTGGGCTGTTTTGCTCTCCAGGCATCCTCACGAGCGTGCTCGAAGGTCTCGATGGCGCGCCTCTGACTCATCCCGCTCTTGCGAAACGCGTCGTGCACCGGAGCGAGGATTTTCTCGAAACTCGTGTCCTGGGCGAGCATTTCTTCAACTGCCTCACGGACAAAGTCGTTCACGCCTTTGCCGACGGCCGCAGCGCGCTTCCGCAGCTTGGCTTCGACAGCGGGCGTGATGGAAATATGTAACGTCATGCGCAACCTGTCTGGCCCATCATCGCACGATCGGGACCGCGAGGTCGAGGAGTAGCTGGAAGGGAGCCCGGCCTGCTTGTCATGAAACCGTTCGGCGATTGTCATGTGGTCCCCAGTGGGTCACGCTCACGCACCTCAGGTGCGGGTTGTCAGCCTCGCTTGGTCCGCGACGCGGCGGTCCGCACCGGCTCCGGCGAGGCGTCCTCGTCTCGCGGATCGCGCCAGAGCTTGACATCAAGTTCCTCGGCCAGCGAAAGCCCAACGTACTCATTGATCTCGCGCTGGAGTTTGCGGATGTCGTCTACCGGGCCCTGGGCCATCAGGGCGAAGTTCTTCGGGTTGACCGGGTAGACGCGGCGATACAACTCTGCCAGCGCACTGTACATCATCCCCAGGCACTCGACGGTCTGCTTTAGCTGCGCGTCATTCTCGATCATAGCCGCACCCTCAATAGCCCCTTCCGCCTTTCGGGCTGCTCCTTGACGCGTTGGAAGAATTCCACGTATTCGTTGTATTCACGTTGGTTCTCGGCCGCCAGCCGGATATCAAACCCGTGCCGCTGACGAACCCGTCGTCTTGAAAGCACGTTGTACTCAAAGGGCCGCAGTTCGTGCCGGAGCACATCCTTATCCCGCAGCACGAGAATCAGATCAATGTCGTTCGGATCCGGTCGGCCCGTCACGAAGCTCCCGTTTACGATGATGCCCACGACCAGACCCGTTGATAGCGCCTCGCCCGTTAGCAATTGTAGCCTCTCGAAGAGCCTTGAGCGACGTTCCGTGCCCTGGAACCTCCCGAACCGTACACCGATCTCCTCCAGCGTGCAGTCGTGAATTCCTGGCGGTAGGTATCCTTCGGCATTCAGGTCCGGTATCGGCATCCACGCAGCTTACCGTGCACTACTGAACATGGCACTCCTGGTTCTCACCAGCGCATAGCCGGCAGGCGGCAGAGCCGAGCGAGACGCGCGCCCCCCGAAGGCGCCCCCGCCGACGTTATCCGCAACTCGCGAGGATTTCGAATACCTTCTGGGCGGAAAGCCGGGCAAGCGCTTGCTCAACCAGGCGTTGGGAGTCGTTAGCACTGCCCGCGACCTGCGCGCGGGCTGCGGACATGCCGTCAGGCTTGGCCACCACCGCCACAAGCTGAAGGCGATCATGCTCCACGCGCGCCAGCACGCCGATGGGCGTCGTGCATGTGGCGCCCAGCGCCTCGACCACCGCACGTTCACAGCGCAGCGCCAGCGCGCTGTCGGGGTCGTGCAACGGCCGAAGCAGGTCGGCCAACTCGGCGTCGTCGCTGCGTCCTTCGAGTGCTAGCGCTCCCTGACCCGGTGCCGGAATCATCACGTCGATGTCGAGGATCGCCGCGGCCTCGCGTGCCAGACCGGCGCGCTTCAGCCCGGCCAGCGCCAAGACCGTCGCGTCGCACTCGCCACGCCGCACTTTGGCGATGCGCGTCTCGACGTTGCCGCGCAAGAGCGTGAAGCGCAGATCGCGCCGCAGCAGCGCAAGTTGCGCCTGCCGCCGCAAGCTGCTCGTGCCGACCACCGCTCCCTGATTCAAACCGGCGAGCGCCTCTGTAGCGTCGGGCCCCGCCCCGGCGGATCTGCGACTTGTGCCCAGCGCACGCGCCCCAGCGCCGCCCACAAGTGGGACACCTGCCGTGGCGGGGGGCGACGCTACGTCCTGAACCCTGCCTGCCCGCCGTGGCGGGAACCCTGAACCCTGACCCCTGGATCCTGACCCCTGAATCAAAGCATCGCGTGGGTCCTCGCGCGGCGGCACGCACAGAATCGCCAGCCCGTCAGGAACGGGCGCCGGCAAATCCTTAGCCGAGTGCACCGCCAGATCGATCCGCCGCTCGAGCAGGGCCGTCTCGAGTTCCTTGCTGAAAATACCTTTCTGCCCGACCTGCGCCAGCGGCACGTCGGGCTTCTGATCGCCGTGCGTGCTGATCGTCTCGACGCGAATGTCCAGGCCCGGATGCTGTTGCCGCAGCGCCGCCACGATCTGCCGCGTCTGCGCCAGCGCCAACAACGACCCGCGCGTTCCGACCACGATACTTCGCATGCGGACGATGGTAAGATGCGTACCCTCACAAGGCAAAGCGAAACATGCGAACGGGACTTAGAGCGACTGAGAATCTGAGTGATCTTGAATAATTCATCCTCAGCTCCTCACCGCGCTGAGTCCAATGTTGGCCGCCGAGTTATGATGAACATCATGAATACAACCGACATCGTCATCCGCAGCGCCACCGCCGCCGATCTGGACACGATCGTCGCTTTCAATGCGGCTATGGCGCTGGAGACGGAGCACAAGCAGCTCGATCCTCACGTGCTGCAGCGCGGTGTCGGTAAGGCCATCGCCGACCCCGACCGCTGCGCGTATTTCGTGGCCGAAATCGACGGCCGTGTCGTCGGCCAGACTATGGTCACCTATGAATGGAGCGACTGGCGCGACGGTTGGTTCTGGTGGATTCAGAGCGTCTACGTGCATCCCGACTATCGCCGCCGCGGCGTCTTCCGCGCCTTGTATCAGCACGTGCGCGCCCAAGCCCGCGCCCGGCCCGACGTCTGCGGTCTGCGCCTATATGTCGAAGGCCAAAACCACCGCGCCCAGCAGACCTATCGCCAAATGGGAATGGCCCCCTCCGGACACCTGGTCTACGAAGACGACTGGTCGCACCACGTTTAGCCGCAGACGCGCAGCGTCGCGCTCCGCGCGCTGGGAAGGTTCCGATCGCGGTCATCGCGCGCGGGTGGCAGCGCCGCCCGAAGCCAAATCAAGAGTTCACTCAGTTCCTCAGTGTCTCTGGGTCCCGTTCTGGCTTCCTCGTGAGCGTGCTCGCCCACCGCCACGATCTTGCTATACTCTTGTGCCCCCGGAGCGGTGTCCGAGTGGCTGAAGGGACCGCACTGGAAATGCGGTGTGCTGGCAACGGCACCGAGGGTTCGAATCCCTCCCGCTCCGTTGCCGTAGCGCCGGCATCTTGCCGGCATGTAGCGCCGGCATCTTGCCGGCGAGAGGGAGGGCGAGGTCGAAGATCCGCCGTGGCGGGCTCCCGCCGAGCCGGTGGGGCAGTTGATGACGCTTGGAACTGATCTATGGCGAGAACCCGAAAAAAAATCGGTGAAATCCTGATCGGTTGGGGGCTGGTGAACCCCAAGGCGCTCGAAGACGCGCTCAAATACGCCTCCGAGCATGGCAAGCGCATCGGCGAGGCCCTGGTCGAGCTGGAACTGTGCAGCGAAGACGACGTAACCAAAGCGCTCGCCACGCAGTTCAATCTGGAATACGTCGATCTCGACAAGAACCCGGTCGAGCCAGCCGCGGTCGAGCTGATCCCGCACGATCTCATCCGCAAGCACATGGTCCTGCCGCTGGGCATGGACAACGGCCGCCTCAAGATCGTAGTGACCGATCCGCTCGATCTCGAAACGCTCGATCTGCTGCGCTTCCGGCTCGCCAAGGAGTTGGTCCCCACGCTCGCGCCGCGCGGCAAAGTCAAGCGCTACATCGAGACCTTCATGGACAAGGGCAAGGACGAGCTGTCCAAAACCATGCACAGCATCAGCGTCGACGCCCCCGAGGAGAAGGACGACGAGTTGCGGCTGGGCGCCGACCAGACCGACGCGCCGCTGATCCGGCTGATCAACATGCTGATCGGCGAGGCCGTCCGCACCCGCGCCAGCGACATCCATATCGAGCCGATGATGGACCGCGTGCGCGTGCGCTATCGCATCGACGGCGTCTGCCAGATTCGCGACGACATCCCCAAGAACATGCAGGCCTCGACGACGACTCGCCTGAAGATCATGTCGGGCATCGACATCGCCGAGAAGCGCCTGCCGCAGGACGGCCGCATCAAGATGCGCTTCGGCGGCAAGGATGTCGACTTCCGCGTCAGCTCGCTGCCCAGCTATCACGGCGAGAGCATCGTGCTGCGTATTCTGCGGCCCGAGTCGGTGCAGGTCGGCATCAATGCCCTCGGTTTCGAGGAAGACAACTACGAGCTGTTTCACAAGATCATCCGCCGGCCCAACGGCATCTTCCTGGTGACCGGTCCGACCGGCTCCGGCAAGACGACCACGCTTTACGCCGCGCTGCAGGAGCTGAACCGGCCCGACAAGAAGATCATCACGGCCGAGGACCCGGTCGAATACAACTTCACCGGCATGAACCAGGTGCAAGTGAAGGAGGATATCGGCCTGGGCTTCGCCCGCATCCTGCGCTCCATGCTGCGTCAGGCGCCCAATATCATCCTCGTCGGCGAGATTCGCGATCGCGAGGTGGGCGACGTCGCGATCCAGGCTGCACTTACCGGTCACCTGGTCTTCAGCACGCTGCACACCAACGACGCCCCGTCGGCCATCACGCGCTTGATCGACATGGGCATCAAGCCGTTCCTGGTGGCCAGCTCCATCCAGGCCATCATGGCCCAGCGGCTGGTGCGCATCATCTGCGAGGAATGCAAGACCGAGGACCCCAATCCCGACAAGAACATCCTGAGGATGCTGGGCTTCACCGACGAGGAACTCGAAGGCCGCACGATCTACAAGGGCGCCGGCTGCAAGCGCTGCAGCGGCACCGGCTACCGCGGCCGCAAGGGCATCTTCGAGATGCTGGTGATGAACAGCGAGCTGCGCGAGTTGGCCTTCAACCGCGCCCCGGCCAACCAGTTGCGCCGCGCCGCGCGTGCCTCCGGCATGCGAGCGTTGCTGGAAGATGGCAAGCTCAAGATCCTGCGCGGCATGACCACCCCCTCCGAGTTGGTCCGCATCACCCAGGCCGAAGGCCTCGTCGCCGCCGAAGCATAAACTCCCTCTCCCTTCAACGGCGAGGGCCGGGGTGAGGGTACGGAGGCGCCGCGCGATTCATCCGAAACGACCGCCGCGAGAAACCTATGCGAGACCACCATGCCAACTGACCAATTGCTTCGCGGAACTCTCTACGACCGCCTGGGCGGCATCTATAGCATCGCCGTCGTGGTCGACGATCTTATCGACCGCGTCATGTCCGATGCGCGACTGAACGCCAACCCCGCGGTCAACGAGGCGCACCACAAGGTGCCGCCAGCCGGCTTCAAGTACCTCGTCACCGAGATGGTCGGCTGGGCGAGCGGTGGCCCGCAGAAATACACCGGTCGCTCCATGGCCGACTCGCACCGCCTCCTGGGCATCACCCCACACGAGTGGGACGCCTTTTTGGACGATTTCCAGCAAACGCTCGACAAGTTCAAGGTGCCGCCCGCGGAGCAGGCGGAACTCAAAGTGATCGTCAACAGCACGTATGGCGACATCGTGGTGGGCGAGTCGCAGCCCCGCTGACGGTCACGGCCTGGCAAGTGAGAAGGGTCCCGACATGAGCATCATCGGAAAAGTTGACAGCCTGTGGCGCTATCCGGTCAAGAGCATGCGCGGCGAAGAGTTAAGCGAAGCATTCCTGGGATTCTCTGGGGTTTATGGCGACCGTATCTTCGCCTTCAAGAGTTCGGCGAATCCCAAGGGATTCCCGTACCTGACGGCGCGCGAGCAGCAACGCATGCTGCGGTATCAGCCTCGCTTCCGTGATCCCGAAAAGGCCGCGCGGCCGATCAATCTCACTGAGGCCCAGAGCATGGCCCCCGGCCTGAATCCCGCACCGGCCGACCCCACGGACCTCATGGTGGATGTGCAGACACCCTCGGGAGAATTCATTGCCATAGACGACCCGCGGTTGATCCGCCAACTCGGCGACGGGATCGGCGCCGAGCATCACCTTTCATTGGTTTGGTCGGACCGCGCGCTCGCCGATTGCCGCCCGGTCTCCCTGTTTTCATTGCAATCCGCGCAGCAGCTCGCCGAGGAGCTGGGCACGGCAGTGGATCAGCGGCGCTTCCGGGCCAACGTCTATTTGGATCTCACGTCTGCCGGCGGCTTTGGCGAGGATGCGTTCGTGGGCCGATCGGTCCGCATCGGATCGAAAGCGGTCGTCGCGGTTCTGGAGCGCGACCCGCGCTGCAAGATGATTACGCTGGATCCAGAAACAGGAGCATCCGGACCACAGTTTCTGCGCGCGGTCGCGCAAGCCCACCAAGGCATGGCCGGAGTCTACGCCGCCGTCCTGGTGGAGGGCACCGTCCGCAAGGGCGACCCGGTCGAGTTGTCAAACTAGCCGTAGCGCCGGCGTTCCTGCCGTCAGAGCCGCGAAGCGTCAGCGAGCGGCTTACGCCGCAACGTAGGAGCGGTCTCTGACCGCGACCCGCGGGCGAAGCCAACGTCTGTATGATCTGGCGGCGTCCGTTCGCTGCGGAGAGTGCAGGAGATCGATCATGGCAATCGCCACTACCCCCGATGAGATCATGCAACTGGGCTGTGGATATTGGGGCTCCAAGACCCTGCTCAGCGCGGTTGAAATGGGTTTGTTCACGGAACTGGCTGAGGGCCCGCTGACGCTCGATGAAATTCGTGCCCGGCTCGGCCTGCACCCGCGCAGCGCCCGCGACTTTCTCGACGCGCTGGTCGCGCTGGGCATGCTGCAGCGCGCGCAGAGCCGGTACGCCAACACGCCCACGACCGACCTCTATCTCGACCGCCGTAAGCCCACATACATCGGTGGGATGCTGGAAATGATGAGTGTTCGGCTCTTTGGATTTTGGGCCGGGCTCACGGAGGCCCTGAAAACCGGCGCGCCGCAAAACGAAGCCAAGCACGGCGGCGACCTCTTCGGCACGCTCTACAGCGACCCGCGCCGTCTCGAGCAGTTCCTCTCCGCCA
>DASXUA010000703.1:0-2723 GCA_036505095.1 Phycisphaerae bacterium | reverse complement strand
TGTCGCAGCCGTTCTACCTGGCCGAGCAGTTCACCGGTTTCCCTGGAAACTACACGCGCCTGGCCGACACCATCCGCAGCTTTGACGAAATCTGCGACGGCAAATGGGACCATTTGCCGGAACAGGCCTTCATGTACGTCGGCGCGATCGACGAGGCGGCCGCCAAGGCCGAGAAGCTCAAATGACCCGTAGCGTCGCCCCTTGTGGGCGGCGCCGGCGGCCAGTGCCGAGCACAAGGCCCGACGCTACGGACTCCGGACTCAGGAATCGCAACATGGCTGGTAGCTTCCGCTGCACCGTGGTAACGCCCGACCGACAGGTCCTGGATACGGACGCGACTTTCGTCGCGCTGCCGGCGCATGACGGCGAGATCGGCATCCTCCACAACCGCGCGCCGCTGGTCTGCAAACTGGGGATCGGAGTATTGCGGGTTACGGCCGGCGGCGGACAACAGCGCTATTTCGTCGACGGTGGTTTTGCGCAGGTGCTCGATAACAATCTGACCGTGCTCACGCCCAAGGCCCTTTCTTCGGACCAGATCGATCCGGCAGCAGCCGAAGCATCCTTTCGGCAGGTGGCTGCCAGTCACCCGACCGACGAGGCCGGTCAAAATGCCCGCCAAGCCGGGATGCAGCGCGCCCGAGCCCAATTGAAGGCCGTCCGCCTGGGTTGACTCTGAGAAATTTTTCACAGAATTGAATCCAAGCCCCCGCGCGGGTAACAATGGAATGCAGCCGGGAGTCGCACGGCAGCCGGTGTGCGACTCCGCATCTCGTGGGCCGATTGAGAGGAGCTGCATAGCATGCAAACCGTTAATGACATTCTTGAACAAAAAGGGCGTGACGTGGCCGTGGTCGAGCGCGGCGTCACCGTGGTGGAAGCGGCCCGCATCATGCAGCAGCGCAGCGTGGGGGCGGTCTTGGTCATGAACGGTGACACCATCCAGGGCATTTTCACCGAACGCGACCTGCTTAACCGGGTGGTCGCCGCCGGACGCGACGTCAACAAGACGCGCGTCTCCGAGGTCATGACCTCCTCGATCGCGACCTGTCGCCGCTCAACGCCGATCGAGGAGTGCCAATCCTGCATGGCGCAGCTCAACTTGCGTCACCTGCCGGTGGTCGAGGATGGCAAGTTGCTGGGCATGATCTCCCTGCGCGATGTGCTGGCCTGGCGCATGAATGCCTGCGAGCACGCGGTCGAGCAATTCAGTGAATACATCTATGGCCGGATCTGAGTACGAACGAGACTGATTTGCCCTGCAAACGTGTGGCATGCTTTCACGCGCAGCGGGTAAGCATGCTCGCGCCGTGCATGGCTACCCGGCTTCGCCGTGAAGCCATGCCACCCAACAAGGCCCGCCTGCCATGATTTATCGGCTATAATGTCCCGCAATGACTCTCACGCCCGGGCGTTATGAATAGGTAGGGACGGATGCATGGAACCGTGTGAGCTGGCGGGGCTGATCGAGGCGGCCCAACGTCGCGATCCGCAGGCGTTTGACGCGCTCATCGACGCGTATGCCCGTCCACTTTATGGGTACCTGTACCGCCTCACCGGCGCGCGCGAAGATGCCGAAGACCTCTTGCAGGAGGTGTTCGTCCGCGTCGTGCGGATGATCGGACAATACGAGCACGACGGGCGTTTTGAGGCCTGGCTGTTTCGGATCGCAACGAACCTGGTCCGCGACCGCGTGCGGCGCATCCGGCGAGCTCCGGTTACCAGTTCGCTGGATGCAGGCGGTGATGGCTTCGTCGCTCCGGACGGTGAGGCGGGCGATGTCTGGGTCGATTCGTCCGCGCCAGCGCCCGACGGACGGCTGACGTTACGCGAAGACGTGGACGCCTTGCAGCAGGCGCTGGCCCGACTGGCGCCGGCCGAACGGGAAGTTTTGATGCTTCGCCATTTTGCGCAACTGAGCTTCGCCGAAATTGCCACGGCCATGGGAACGCCGCTGGGAACGGCTTTGGCGCGCGCCCATCGCGGGCTGATTCATCTGCGCGAGTTGATGGAGCACCAGCGATGAATGATCTCATGCTGAGCGAAATCGAGCGCGGCGAGCGCTGGCTGGCCGAGCGCCTCGCAATCGACGTGCACGAAGCCATGCTCATGCGCCTGCGGCAGCGCTTGCGCCTTGAGCTCGCGCAGACGAGCGAGTCCGCCGAGGGTCCGGTACCCGGGCTTGCAACGGGCGAAGTGCTCAATCGGGCGGTCGTCGTGCGCGTCAAACAGGCCGTCCGCGCCGAACTGATGGAACTCACCGGCGCAGCGCAGCGGCGCTGGCGCCCGCGCGTGATCCTTTGGGGCCTGAGCTGGACGGCGGCGGCGGCCGTGCTGCTGCTGATGTTGCTTCCACACCGCCCGCAGCGCACTGAGGATCGACGACTTCGGCTGGAGTCATTTGTCAGCGCGCTCGATCGCCGGGCCGATGATGACGAGCAGATGCTCAATTCGCTGGCCGAGGACCTTGCGACCGTCGAGGATATGAGCGTCACGTTGCTGCCCGGCACGTGGGACGAGGCGCCTCTCGACGAACTCAACGATGATCTTGACGAATTGACGACGGATCTGGATTCCACGTGGGATGTATCCTGACGTGAGACAGAGAGGACATCGATCATGTTCCCAAGAGCGTTAGCTGGCCGACACCGTCTGGTCGCGGCGTTCGCGGCGCTGGGCGTACTGGCGATCGCGGGCATTCTCAGCGCGCAGCAGGGCGACGC